>JBBRRM010000150.1:0-7406 GCA_038275915.1 Nitrospirales bacterium | reverse complement strand
ACCCCACTCACATTCATTGATCATTTCGATCGTGTAGCGAAACAGACTGAATACCTGACGGGTCATCCCAGCGCGTTCGTCACCGCCGTTTTCTTCATCGCCGGCTGGGCGATGACCGGTCCGTTCTTCCACTTTGGTGATACGTGGCAGTTTGTCCTTGTTTCCGTGACTTCCATTGTAACGTTTCTCATGGTGTTCTTGATTCAGAATACCCAGGGCCGCACTCGTGCGGCTCTTCAATTGAAACTTGATGAGCTAATCCGGTCCACGAGTGGCGCGCACAATGTCATGCTTACGTTGGAAGATATGCCCCTGGAAGAGATCGAAAAGTATCGCGAACATTATGAAAAACTGGCCACGACGGCTCGTGAGAAAATGAGACGCGGTCAGGCAGATACCGGCACCCCTGAGATCACCATCCGGTAGCGCCGTTCGTCTGGTAGAGGCAGATTCCTCGGTTCCTGGCACATTGGCGGAGTCCTCATCAAATCGCGATCATTCGAATTTGCGGGTGTATTTCAGTCCTGAAACGTTCTAGGACCCTCGTACCGAAGGCGGAAGAATGCGTGGTAAGGCAAAGCATAGTGAAGACTTATCAATTTAAACCACGGAGAGGTCTCTGGAGTATAGCTCACCCGGCCGTACGCTGTCGGTCGGTCGGTCGGTCCCCGGCTTAGCGGACTCACCCAACACCTGAAGCGACATCGTCCGGAAGTCCTCGTCGATCAACCGGTGTTTGAAGAACTCACCATACAGAGTCGGTCCACCTTCACAGAGCAGCGTCCGGATGCCATGGTCTTGCCGGAGCAGTTGTACTGCGGCGGCTAGATCGACCCTTGTTCCGTCACCCACAGAGAGGATCTTCACCGTTCTCTCCAGGTTTAACCGCTTGAGCTGCGACCGAAGGATCTCTTGTCCCTCCCGGGCAGTGATGATCCACGGTTCAACTCGCGGAGAACTGAAGAGGCGAAAAGAGAGATCAAGGTTCCCTGAACCACTGACAATGAGGACTCTCTGTGGGCCGAGTTTGAGGGTATCTCGGCGGTATACCCGCAATTCCTCGTCCTCGATGCCATAGTCCCAACCCCGGCCTTCAGGATTGATTTCATCGCGGAGGGTGCTTGCACCAATCAACTGCCCGTCATGGTGCGCTCGCAAAAAATCCATTAGCCACTGATCTTCTCTGCTTCGTGACACTGTGTTGCCATCGTTACGTCCCTTCAATTCTCTAAACGACACCTTGCCGTCGAGCCCCATCACAAAGTTTGAGGAGATATACGGGCGACTGATATCTACAGGTACGGGAAAGCCAAACGGACCATAGCGCTCCTTGATGTGACGCGGTAAGGGAAACCTATCTTCGCTGGCGTTGTAACAACGGTGCAGATCCATCGGCGCCTCCCAACAGGAACGGTATGATATGTACCACGCTTTCTGATGGCAAGTCTGAACACATACCGACTTAGATATGATTGATAGGCGTGAAGAGGCGATGAGGAAGCTTGCGAGGAAAGAGGCGGAAGGGGAGATCTAGGCAAGTGGGGTAATCCAGCGCGCGAGCACCTCCGCCAACATCTTGAGGTCCACGGGCTTACTCAGGTAGTCATCCATGCCAGCGGCGAGGCACTGGTCCCGATCCTCTTGCCGGGCATTTGCCGTCATGGCAATAATCGGGAGATGGGTCTTCGTCCCTTCCTGCTTGCGAATCTCAGCCGTCGCGGTGAACCCATCCATGTCCGGCATTTGACAGTCCATCAAGACCGCGGTATAGGGGATGCGTTTCAACGCTTCGAGGGCTTCGAGTCCATTGGCCACGAGATCCGCACGATAACCGAGTTTTTCCAGCATACGTACGGCGACCTTCTGGTTGATGACGTTATCCTCAGCCACTAGGATTCTCGCGAGAGCCTTTCCGTTCCTTTCAGCTAAACTATGACGTGTGACCAGCTCGGATCGCGCCGTTCGGCTGGCGGAATTGTCGTCGCGGACCCTGGCCTGTGCCGGCTGTTTCCCAACGGCCAGGAGACACTCGTACAGGAGTGACTCATGCACCGGCTTGGTGAGATAGGCAACATATCCGGCTGCATGCGCAGCCGTGGCATCGCCGCGCTGACCTTGGGACGTCAGCAGGATCAGCCTGGTCCTCGCCAGCGCAGGATCGGCTTTGATCACTCTGGCCAGGTCCAGGCCGTTCATCCCCCGTAACTGCATCCCAATGATGGCGAGGTCGCACGTGTGGTCCCGATCTGCTGCCTCGCGCATGAGGGACAGCGCCTGCGAGCCACTCTCCGCGAGCAGACAACGGACACCCCATTTCGTCGCATACAATTCCAGGATGCGGCGGTTGATGGGGTGAATATCCACGATACAGATCTTCAGCCCGTGCAAATCCCCGTACACGGTGGCTCCGGCTAGGACTGTTCCCTGCGCCTGTTTGCCGAGCCGAGCCGTGAACCAGAATGTGCTGCCCTCGCCTAGCCGGCTTTCCACACCGATTTCTCCGCCCATGAGTTCCGTGAGCTGTTTACAGATGGCGAGGCCGAGTCCTGTGCCACCGAATTTGCGTGTCGTCGAACTATCTCCCTGGCTGAAGGATTGAAACAGGTTTCCTTGCGCCTCAGGGGACAGGCCGATGCCGGTGTCTTGAACCTCAAACCGCACGGTGGCATCGTCAGCGGTTTGGTGAGCCAGTTTGACGAACACGACGATTTCGCCCTGCGCCGTAAACTTAATGGCGTTACCTACGAGATTGAGCAGAATCTGGCGGAGTCGACCGGGATCTCCACGGAGTCCAGCCGGGACGTCTGCATGAACCAGGCAGGCGAGATTCACTCCTTTGCTGACCGTGCGCTCTGCCACGAGGTCCAGCGTCTCATCCACCGCGCTGCGAAGGTCGAAATCGATGATTTCCAGGTTCATCTTGCCGGCTTCAATCTTGGAAAAGTCGAGGATGTCATTAATGACGGTGAGCAGGTGTTCACCGCTGCTGCGGACGGTCTCGGCGAACTCACGCTGGTCGGGCTTGAGGTCTGTGTCGAGGAGTAGACCGGTCATGCCGATGACGCCGTTCATTGGCGTCCGAATCTCATGACTCATAGTGGCCAGAAAGTCGCTTTTGGCTTTGCTCGCGGCTTCGGCCGCAATGAGGGCTTGGGAAAGTTCATCAGTCCGTTGGGCGACCTCATGTTCCAGGCTTTGTTGATGCTGCCGAATGTCTTCGCGAGAGACCCGCAGGCGGTCCGCCATGATGTTAAAGGAGTCGGCGAGGTCGGACACCTCATCTCGTGAGTTCACGACGACCTGTGTGTCCAAGCGTTCTTCTGAAAGGGATCGAGTGGCTTGAACCAGCCGACGAATCGGGCTCGTAATGCGATTAGTCAGGAGAACGGTCACTGTGAGACCAATCAGAAGGATCACGGCGACGACCATGCTCAGCCAGACGAGAAAATTTCGAATTTCCTGGTCCAAACGCCTCTGCCCTAGACCCATACGAACGTAGCCGAGCAGCGACTTCGACTCACTCATGTCATGGTCGGTATCGAGGAACAGATCATTCGTCAAGGGCTTGGTTCTGGTATGGACGGGGGTAAAGATGTCCACATAGGATGAATGAGTGGACTCGTCGACGTAGGTACGCACCATCGTCTCGTTGCTTGCTAGAGTAGGGAGTGTAGAAACCTTGCTGACGAGACCGGGTTCTGTCGCGCTTGTCACAAGCGCCTTTCCTCCTGCAGCGAATACGACGATATAGGCAATATCCGGATCCAGCCTGACGCTGTCGACGATCCGATAAAGAGCCTCCTGATTTTCAGTGTAGAGGTTATATTCAATGTTTTGGGCCACCATCGCCGCGGTGGTGCTGCCTCGTTGGACGAGGTCACGGTAGCTGGAGGCGGTCTTCTGTTGAACGACGAACAGGCCGAGGCCCAGAGCGGTCGCGAGAATGAGCGACAGACTCAGCAGATTGAACTTCGTGGTCAGTCCGATCTTCGTTTTGGTGCTCATCGTGCCTTGCGCCTTATGGGAAGACCTGTTGGGCATTTTTGATGATCAACGGTGAAAACTCCAGTTTCATGTGGTCCGCGGTCTTTTGATTCAGCGAATACAGGATACTGCGCGGCGGCACGATGGATAACGTGTTCGGTTTCGTTCCTAGAAGGATCTTGATTGCCAACTCTCCACACTGCGCTCCGAGATCTTTGTAGTCCCGATCCAAGGCATACAGGGCGCCGGCTTTCACCCATGAGGAGGACAGTCCAGCAAAGGGCACTCCGTTGCGAAAGGAAAACAGCAGGATGGCTTCGGCAGTTTGCGGCGACAACACCAGTTGATCAGTAATGCCCCACAGGAGGTCGACGTTTCTGGCCAGGCTTTCAAGGGCGTCAGGCAGAGCCCTCGGAGTGTCGACCTCCTTGGGCACAAGGGTCAGTCCTTCCTTCTTGGCAGCCTGAATAGCCGCATCGATTTTGGTTTGGTTTTCTTTTGGATTGTACAGAACACCGATGATTTTGATTTCCGGCACGAGCTTATGCATCCACTCGAATTGCGTCATAATGGGAAAATCGAGGACAACCCCGGTCGCATTCTTCGATTTGCGCAGGTCATCCAGGTTGCTCACCAAGCCGGCAATGACGGGAATGTCGTCCGCCTCGCGCAACGCGGTCTGAGTTGCCAGTGTTCCGATTGTCAGAATAAGACGCGGCGGTTGCTGCTTGATGTCGCGCATCACTTCAGAGGCCTTGCCGGCATTCCCCGAAACCATATAGTGGTCGAAGTCGGCGATGACTCCTTCCTTCTTCAGGAATTCCCGGAATCCGGTCGCGACATCCTGGTACGGAGGGGTGTCCTGGCTGGTGATCACCGCAATCCTGACGTCCCCGCAGACAGCGCTGCCGGGACTGAGGCTCAGTGCAAGCACCGCCACAGCGAAGATCGCCAGCCATTTCACTCTATTGCACCAGCCTATTGACATCACGCCGTCTGCCTATCAATAACGGAACTTGAGTTTCACCCAGAACGTTCGACCGTTTTGCTCGATCGTGTCCTGCAGGTGATCGCCTGAGCCTGGATCAGCATAATGATAATTGAAAAGGTTGCTGAGTTGGCCGGACAGTTCCCAGCCTTTCACGAGCCTGGTACTGAAGAGGCTGAGGTTCGTGAGAAACACTTCCTTCGCCTGGTTGCTGGCAAGGGTATCGCGCCGACTGGTGTAGCGCGTTTCGAGCCCCCAAAAAATCTTGTCCGAGAAGAGGGGGACGATCACATTCAATTTTGCCAGGCCTGGGGGGAGTTGCTGAGCCTCATGCCTGTCGCGTCGTCTTTCGCTTTTTGTAAAGCATAGCTCAGCCGCCCTTCCACTCCCGACGGCCACTTCCCTTCGAGCGTCAGTTCCATTCCATTGGCTTTGATGCTTTCTGCGTTTTGATACTGGAGCTCATCGTCGGCGGTGCCTAAAGTGCCGTCCGCGCCGGGAAGGCTGACCTGACTGATCAGTCCCTTGATCTGGTAGTGGTACAGCGTCGCCGATGCTCGCAGGTTGGCAGTGAGTGACTGTTCCACCACCGCTTCATAGGTCGTAATGCGCTCAGGAGCAATGTTCTGGTTCGCCAGGAAACCTATGGTGTTGTAATGCTGCTCGAAGGGATTCGGCGCTCGAAAAGCTCGTCCGTAGAGCAGTTTCGTCGTGGTATCGGTCCAATTGTAAATCAACCCCACGCGGGGATTGGTAGTCCCGCCGAACGTCGAATAGTGGTCGTGGCGGATTCCGGCGTTCAGAAGCAGATGGTCCGTGATGGCCCATTCATCCTGCCCGAAGAGAGCCCAGACCGTCGAAGGCCGGTGGTCGTCCAAATAGGTGACCTGAGGGGCATTATCTTTGTTGTTTTGGTCCGCTTGAAATTGATCGCGGTACTCCGTGCCGAGTATGACTTTGTGCCGATTGAATAACCGTTTAACAACCGTGACCTCCGCACCCCCTTGTTGTGTTTGAGTATGGTCTTGATTGAGAGTGGGCGGGGGATAGTCTAGTGGGAAATCTCCGCGATAGTAGTAGCGGTCATAATACCCGCGAACGTTCAGCGCGAGGTCGTTGGCAAACTCATGTCGATACTTCAGGTCGAGATAACCTCGTTGGTCGAGGGTTCCTTCCGCCCCACTATTAAAAATCGTGCTAAACGAGGCAGTGGGTACTTTCTTTTTCCTCGAGACATATCCGCCTTGCAACGTGAAGTCCCCGTATGAGGCTTTGCCGAAAAAGTTTTGGAAGTTCTCCGAGTCGCTCTTGATCGCATGGCCGTTGTTGGTTGCAGGGTCGTTGAACTCTTTATAAAACAGATCTCGCGGTCCGACGCTGTCGAGGTAGGATCCGGACACGAGAAATTCCAGGCCGTTGTTAAATTTGTTGCCGTAGGTCATACGGCTCTTATATGAATCGAACGTCCCCGCCTCACCGGACACCTCCAGCCCCTTGAGGTCTTTCCCGCGTTTGGTGATGACATTGATGACCCCGAAGAACGCATTGGTCCCATAGAGGGACGAACTGGGGCCGCGGATGATTTCGACCCGATCGATCAGGTCCACATCTATGGGCCCATCGTTGCCGATGGGAGCCTGGTCATAGACGGCATCGTTGAGGCGATGGTTGTCGATGAGCAACAGGACCCGGCTGTTATAGTCTCCGGGACGATTGAATCCGCGTATTCCGACGTAATCGTAATTCCGGTCGTTGGTGGTAAAGAATCCGGGAACACTGTCCAAAATCTGCGTGAAATTTCGATAGCCGTATTTCTTGATTTGGGCGGCCGTGATAATGGTGATGGAGGCGGGCGCTTCGGTCACCTTCTGATCGTATTTGACGGCGCCATACACGGAAGGAATGTTCTGAAAGACGATGCTTTCCTCGCCTTCGCCAGTTGGGGTATCGGACCCGTGAAGATCTGGCAGATCAAGGAGATCGCTCTGGGCACCGGCGGTTCCCATGCTCATGAGAAAGCAACAATAAAGGGCCCAGGACATGATCCCCAGTTTCAGCAGCAGGGTAGAGCGGCAAGAGCCCAGGGCGCGATTAATCGTGGGGTTCTCGATACTCTTGATAGTCATTGCATTGGGAATTGTGTCGGATCTTACCTGGCCGGATTCAATTGAATTTGCCAACTACGACCAAGGAGGAGGTGCAGAAAAGGATTCCTTACTTGGTAAAGTTGATAATTGCTCGTATCCGCTTTCTTTGCAATGAGATTGAGAAAGTTGAACCTCTCATCCCTAACGGTTCGAAGAATTGTTCGAGCGCGGGTCGATCAATTTGAGATGGCTTTTAACTGAGGATGAAGTTGTTCGGTCTGTGGCGGGGGCAGAGATAATGTTGCAGTTCTCGAGGAAAGGTCTGCATCGATGGAGCAGGAGAAATG
>JBBRRM010000149.1:0-7408 GCA_038275915.1 Nitrospirales bacterium | reverse complement strand
GCCACCTGTGTCTTGAAGGCCGCCCCGTGATTGCGTCTCGTTCGCTTCATCGCCTCGCTCCTCTAGTTTGCCACCCGCTGGTGGCTTTGGTGAAGCAAGGCTACCACTTATCACACTGTCCGAATTTCCGGGGCCCCCTCTGACATCAAGGAATATCTTGCCCATCTCGATAGCGAAGAACGAGATCAGCACCAGAAGCCCAGACAAGTTCTCGAAGCTCTCGCCCTGAAACCCGGCATGGCAGTAGCCGATCTTGGCTCTGGTTCAGGCTACTTCACTCGACGATTCATTGAGGCAGTGACAGAGACAGGGAAAGTCTATGCGGTTGATGTGGAACCGGAGATGCTGAGGTATACCGAAGAAAGCATCGTCCACATGCATCGGGCCTATACGGCTGAGTTCATCCTGGCGCGGACTGACAGCCCGAAACTTCCCTATGAATCAATCGATCTTCTCTTCGTGTGCAACACTTATCACCACCTGGATGAACGCGCGAAATACTTCTCCGACACCAAGTCTTCGCTAAAGCCCGGAGGCCGAGTCGCGATCATCGACTTCTACCAGGACGAACGATCTGGCGACCTCGGTTTTCCGAAACACCATCTGATCCCTAGGGAGACAGTAATTGCTGAACTGACCGGAGCCGGCTACCGGCTCATTCGAGAACACACCTTCCTGCCGCGCCAGTACTTCCTGGAATTCACTTCGATCGCCGCTCCCTGACAGGCTCAGTGGAATTCTCAGTCCCGACGAATGGGCTGATGACGACTAGCGGCACGTGGCTCCCATCCCATCTATCTTGAAGGCTTGCTGTGATACGAAGGCCGTGCGACACTATAACCAATGACCACCTTTGCCTCGTACCAACATCTCCGCTCCCGGCTGTCAGTCGCTCTGGTATTGAACGCGGCGGTGATCGTCGCTGAGTTCGCTGGCGGATGGATCCTCAACAGCATGGGGCTCATGAGCGATGCGGGCCATAATCTGGTCGACCAGGGTGCGCTCTTCCTTGCCCTCTATGCCCATTTGCTCACAGCCCGGCCTGCCACAGAAGCCAGAACGTTCGGGTATCATCGAGCCGGCATCATCGCAGCCTTCTTGAATTCGTTTGTCCTGCTGCTCACCGCCCTCGGCATCACGGTCGTCGGAATCAAACGGATGCTCCAGCCTATGCCGGTGGACGGTGGCTGGATCATGGCGATCGCTGCCCTGAGTTTCGCCGCCAATCTGAGCATTGCACTCCTGCTACAGCACGGAGCCAAGGACGATCTCAATATCCGCAGCGCGTTTTGGCACATGCTGGGTGATGCCTGGGTCTCCCTGGGCGTCGTCATCAGCGGTGGGGCCATTTTGTTAACCGGATGGACCGTGCTCGATCCGCTGATCAGCTTGCTGGTCGTCGTGGCAATTACCAAAGGAGCATGGCCCTTGTTTAGGGAGTCGCTGGATGTCTTACTGGAATCGACGCCGCCAAAGATCAGTGCCTCCCAGGTGGCCGCGACCATCGAGGCAATCCCAGGTGTGAAAAACGTCCATGATCTCCATATCTGGGCGGTCGAACCCCGCTTGATTATGATGACCTGTCATATCCTCGTCGATGGAGACGATTCGGCCATGACCAATAATCTTCTGCATGCCATCCGTGCCAGGGTCAGCACAGATTTCGGCATCAAACATATGACGATTCAAATGGGAACCGACTGTTGTCACACGGACGAGATTCACTGTGATCTCACCACATTGGCAACACACCACCAGGATGATGGGCTCTCACATGTCCACCACTGATTTATTCAGTATCGTGCATATGCCCCCTGTACTGTCCCCTCCCTCACATCCATTGAGACAATGACCACAACCCCGATCCCATTTTATGTCCTCTGCGGCTCCCTCGGCGCGGGAAAAACCACACTCCTGATGCGGCTGCTTGAATACTGGAAGAGCCAGGGCAAGCGGGCGGGCGTGTTGATGAACGAAGCCGGGGAAGTGAGCATCGACGGCCCACGCGCGGGTACCATCGCCGAACAAGTGATGAATCTCGCCGGCGGCTGTGTCTGCTGCGATACGAAGGAGGACTTATCCTGGGGAATCGCGCAACTGGTGCGGGACTATCAATCAGATGTGATTATTTTGGAATGCTCCGGCATGGCCGATCCAGCCGAAGTGATCGATGGCGTCACCGATCTGTATACCGCGCGGCTCGCACACCTGGAAAAGGTCATCGCCTTACTGCATCCGATCCCGACAGACAAGGAGAGTATGGGAGGATTCGTCACCAGGCAGGCGATTCGTTGCGCCGATGAGTTGATCCTCAACAAAAAAGATCTCTATGTCGCCGGCCATTGGGAGCGATTCAAAGCGGCGACTGTCGAGCAGAATCCTTACGCGCGGATCTGGGAAACCAGCCATGCCCGAATCGATCCATCATCTCTACTCGAGCCAATCACTCGCGCGGCGCCCACACCGATGGTGAACGTAGAATTCGGAGTACCGCGATCATCCACGACGAACAGACGGGCATCGTATCATCCAATTGCCACGACAGTTCGTCTGCCCGGCCCATTGAACCTTGTCCGCTTTCTCCAGTGGATAAAAGCCCTCCCCCCAGAACTTGAACGGGCGAAAGGATTCTTTCGATTCGCCAAGGGACCGGAGCTGCAAGAATTTCAATACGCCCCGCCAGGCAATGCAACCACTACACCCATCACGTTGCTCGACGAACCGAACCATGCGATCGTATTGATTGGACGAGGTTACGACCAAGAACGCTGCCAAACAGAACTTTTACGCTGCCTTGAAAACGATGACGGCACGGCGGCTTAGGCAGCAGGGCTGGCCATTGATGCGCGAACTCGCGAATACCGCAGAAGCAACCATGCGGCACCGGCTCCGAACAATCCGCCGATCACCCACCCCCCCAACACGTCCGTGACGTAGTGGGCGCCGATATACACACGCGACAGACCGACGAGTCCAACCAGTGGCCAACTCACCCACCCGGAACGAGGATAAAAAACCTGCAAGAATGCAGCGGCAGCGGCGGTATTGATGGCGTGGTTGGAGGGGAAGCTGAACACTTTTCCGCAAGCAGCTTCCACATGGTGGATATCGATCAGCGACATACAGGGACGAGGCCGCGCGATCAGACCCTTCAGGCGTGCACCAAAGAAATCGGCAATTCCAATCGTCGCAGCCAGCACTGGTGCCCCTAAGAGAGCCTCTCGCCAGCACAGCCACAACCAATAACCTGCCAGCATGATACCCGGCACCCATAACAGACTCGATCTAGAAAGGTTGAGCGCCATGTGGTCTATCCAGGCCGACTGCCCGGCGAGACCGTTGACGGCGCGAAAGAGAGATTCGTCCCAACTCATGCGCACTCCCTGTGCGTCACCATTCACAGACAATGCATCGGAAACAGGCAGCGAACAATAATCTTCGGTCCGATCTGCTCATCTCCATGGCCTCTCCTTCACGACCTTGTCCATCGTTATCTACTACGAAAATGGATACGCACGGTGAGTTCCCCATCAACCGGCTCATCGCCCTTCAATTGGGGATCGAAGGTCCATTTATTCAATGCAGCCATTCCGGCGAGTGTGAGTTCCCGATGCTTGGCCGGTTCCAATACCACGACTGTCACCGTCGCACCCTTGGACACCAGCATGCGCACTTTCATCCAATCGTCGAGTTCTTTTCCATCCAAGGCAGGAGGAACGGACGGCCAGGGTGTGGATTTGGGTACCGGTCCAAGCTGTTGATCCTTGTTGAGCGCTAGGCCATGCACATGGATCTCGGGCAACTCCAGCACATCTTCCTGATGATCGTCCTCGTGAGTGGCCTCGTCACCGGCCACCGCGAAGGCCGTGGTCGGACAGAGAAACACAACGGACACGCACACCTGAATAATCCAATTAACTTTCTGCACAACACAAGCTCCCCAGTTGTCTTAAGGTACGGTCCAGGCTCAGGCTAAGAAGGGACCTTCCCATCTTGCCTGAACCTCAACCTCAACCTGGAACTCCTCAAAAGAACCATTGCGCACGGAAAAAGAATGAACGAGGCATTCCCGCATGAGCCACGCCGAGCCCAATACTGCCTCCCCCTGTATTGTAGAAGTACTTTTGGTCGAGCAAATTGATGACATCGAAGCCCACCAGCATTTTTTGCTTGTCCCAAGGTAGCGTCAACATGTGGGTAATTGAGGCATTGTACGTGGTCCACGATTGGAAATGCGAGGAGTTGGTCAACGCCTCATCGCTCACAGCGGTCCGGAGACCCGAACCATGGAGCATCTCGCCGGAAATGGTGGTCTGCTGTCGGAAGCGGTAGGCCGCCACTGCTGAACTGGTTATCGTCTGCGAGTGGTCGCAGAACACGCCGCCGGCGGAATTGATGTCCGTAATTTCCTTCGTGTCCAGCAGGTAGTTTCCCGACTGCAAGCCGTTGGCCTTGCACCGGCCCCATGCCACATTGCCACGCGCACTGAAGTCGTCGGTGATTTGCATTTTGAGCGCGCCATCGATGCCCAGTTGATAGCCCCACTGAAAGGCAAAGAAGTTCAGCATCGGGGTCGTTCCGAACTGGCCGGCATCGGACTGGAAGTGACTCCGTTTGTAATAGGCTGCGAGCTCCACCGTGGCCCAGTTGGTGAGCGCGTGGTAACTGCCGACTTCGAAATAGTTGGAGCGCTCCGCCCGGGGGCTGAATCCTCTCGGATCATCGGGCTGGGCGGTTGTTCCCTGGAGGTTCACCTTGGTAAACGCGATCTGCTCGACATTCGGTGGCGTAAACAGCCGGCTATAATTGGCATGAAAGACGTTCGATTGATTCAACTTGTACGTAACCCCGATGCGCGGACTGATCTGTCCTTCATCGTAGAAGCTTTGAATCTGGTCATACCGCACACCCAGGTTGAGGGTCCAATGGTCGGTCGGGCTCCACTGATCTTGGACCCAAAACTCCTCGCGCTTTTGCACATTGGTATTGGCAGCGGTTTGGGTCATCACTGGCCCCACTGGGACGCCAGTCACGGGGTCTAGTCCGAAGTCGAACAATTGGAATTGATTCTGCGCGTTTGTATACTCGAGTTGCATACCGGTCTTCACGAGATGTTGTTTGTTGGCAGTCCAGGTATAGTCGAGCCGCGTCCCGAGCGAGTAGGCCTTTCGCTTCTGATTCGCGGTCTGCGCTTCGGGCACATAGGCCAGGGTGTTGAATGGGTCGGTGACGAAGTTCGCATACGAATTCCGCAGATAGCCGGCGAACTGGAAAAAATTTTCGGCGTTCACGTCATGGCGCCAGACCAAGTGGGTGTATTGAGAATTCTCCTTCTGGGTCTGGTTCGCCGCCTGGGAGGCTGCGGGGGAGAAGGTGGGATCCTGGGCTTGAAGGAGCGGGAGCGCATCTGCGTTCACTCCCAAACCCGGGATAGTCGGAATCTGATACTTCGCCACCGCGTTTAAGAACACCCAACTCACGCTGTTGTGGTTGTCGTGCTGATAGTCACCGCGCAGATAGGTTTGATTGCGTTCGCTTTGATCGTGAAAAACCGAATGTCCGAGCGTCGGCGGCTCGATGCCCCGATTGGTCGACGTATAGCTGTTGAGGGCATAATAACGGAATTTCTCGCCCACCGTCCCGCCATACTCGAATGACGGGTTCACCGTCTGGTTCGAGCCACCGAACAGTTGGACGGAGCCGAACGGCGGGCGCGTCCCGCTCTTGCTTGTGATATCGACCACGAGAGCCGTCTTGTTGCCGTACTGCGCCTCCATGCCGCCGAGGATAATATCCGCACGCTCCCACATACGTGGGGAAATCACGTCAGTGAAGGTCGAGCTCACCCCTTCCGGTATCGGTACCCCATCAATGCGGAATTGCTGATTGGCGTGGTCCTGACGGATATGGGTTTGTCCTAAGGCGCCATACACCACACTCGGGACCGTCTGTAAGACCTGCGCGACGGTATTATTATTTCCGAGGGGGAGTACTTCGATGTCCTTTCGACTGATCGAGTAGGTCTCGCTCGACGCCTTATATTGAATTGGTGCGAGCGGCGACCGCACTTCAAGCGCAATCTCTTTGGTCTTGGACAGGGTCAAGATGATGGGGCTAGGCGCCTCGGTCCCAATCGTGAGCACGATATATTCGCTTCGGTAGGTGTCCTGTACCGCACTCACGGAATAGGTTCCATCGGCTGGGACGGGAACTTCAAACTCGCCCGCATGATTCGAGACGCCGCTCGTGACCAACGTCCCCTCCTGGTCCTTCACTTCGACGACCGCCTGCCCCACCCGACGGTGGTCTTGATTCTGGACCGTTCCGGTGATGAGAGGAGGCTCAGCCGCAACGGCAAGGCCCTGATCAAGCACACTCAGAGAGGCACAGAAACAGACCAATTGGACAACGCAATGACAGCATAGAGGCCGCATGAAATCCCCCGACAATCACATGTAATAAAACGCCACCACCCTAGCAGGTAGCCCGATGGCAACCGTCGAAAAATGGAGTGAATCGAAAAGACGTGATTAGCTGCGGGGAGGAGCGCGAGAAGGACCGGGCGTGGATAGCTCGAAGGGAAGCAAAACGGAATCAGCCGGAAGCTCCAGCAGATCGACGAGTTCCTGCGCCGTAAGGAGAGGCGCGCCAAGATCCAGAGACCCGGCCGAATGATGCTGTACCCACTGGCACAGGTCTGTCTCGGAGTGCTCGTGCCCATCATGGTCAGCTGCCGCCAACTCGTGATGGACATCCTGCGCCACGGCAAAGGGGGCAATGGCGAGCAACAGTAGTACTAGGCTGATCGCCAGGGCGCCCCGTAGAACGCTGGGGTAAGGTGATAGGGAAGTGCGTAAAGTCATTGAGGGCGAGCTATGTAGCATGCGCGTTCACGCTATGTCAAACGGCGGACTCATGGCACCCGCACGCGCATCTCTCGTCGTCAAGGCCTCCTCCAGTGGATATTTTCCTCAATTCCCGCTATACATACAGATTCGAGCGTGCATCGCCTCCACAGGCAATAGGATGACGGGCGATATCCGGGTGAAAAGGCGGGACCATGCAGCGACCACTCGATAATCAACACATCATTGAAATCAAGCCGCTGCCCTCCCCGCGGACGATCAAGACTAAGCTGCCGATTCCCGACCAGGCCGCCGCGCTGGTCGTTGAAACCAGAGACGCCATTCGCCGCATTCTGCACGGACAAGACCGTGAGCGCTTGCTCGTGATCGTGGGTCCCTGCTCCATTCATGATCCCGTGGCCGCTTACGAGTATGCCGATCGATTGAAGCCTGTGGCGGATGCGTTGCGCGACCGATTACTCATTGTCATGCGCACCTACTTTGAAAAGCCTCGCACCACGGTTGGGTGGAAGGGATTGATCAACGATCCGCACCTGGACGGC
>JBBRRM010000148.1:0-7456 GCA_038275915.1 Nitrospirales bacterium | reverse complement strand
GCAGACGCGCTCTCCGAACTCCAGCGCGCGGAGTTGACGACTTCACTCCGAGAGATTTACTACCGGACCAAACACACCATTTAGCACTCGCACGAGAATACGTTCGATACCCAGGACGAATCGGATCCGATCATCGAGGATCTCGAAGTGTCACTCGTGGCGCTCCGCGAAGAGTTGCATGTGCGTGCGGAGAACGGGGGGAGTGTGGTCGGTCCGCTCGTGCTCGGCGACGATGGCGATCGCGTCGATTGCGCCAAGTTGGGGAAGGGCGGTTACTCGGTCCCGTCAATTGTCGAGCCGGAATATGTGGAGATCCGTCGCTGCACGGCGGACTTCGTGCTGCTGGTCGAAAAAGGCACGCAATGGAACCGCCTCTCGGAAGACAAGTTCTGGCGGCGGTATAACTGCGTGTTGCTCACGGGCAACGGGCAGCCTCCCCGCGGGGTGCGCCGCCTGGCGCGGCGACTGCACGAAGAGTATCGACTCCCGGTCTACGTCTTGGTCGACAACGATCCCTGGGGATACTACATCTATTCCGTCATCAAGCAGGGCTCGATCAATCTGGCCTTCGAGAGCCAACGTATGGCAATACCAAAAGCCAAATTTATCGGTCTTTCCAGTGCCGATCCTGAACGGTACGAACTGCCGCGCAATGTCGGGATCAAGTTGAATGAGAAGGATATCGCCCGCGCGAAGGAGCTCCTCAACTATCAGTGGTTTCAGAAGCCGGCCTGGCAGACGGAAATCAAGCGGATGCTCACGAGCGGGCTGAAATATGAACTGGACGCCCTCGCCAACAAAGACTTCCAGTACCTCACGAAGAAATATCTTCCACGGAAACTAAAAGAGAAGGACTGGCTGGATTAGCCCAGCCCGTTCTCTTCCAGCGCATCCTGAGCCCAGTGCTTAATTCGCGGGCAACATCATATAGAGCCCGATGAGAATGATGGGCGCCGCCACATACATCGCCTTTTTGCCAAAACTATCGTAGACGCCGTAGATCAAGATGGCGGCCATGAAACTGAAATAGAGCTGTCCGATTCCCCGATATCCTGCACTGTGTTCCACCGCCAGGGCAAGCGAAGGCGATCCCAGGACCAGTCCTGCCGAAAGGGCTGCCAGTCGTTTCATCTCAATCTCCTTCTCGATGAGGTTAAGGCCCATGACGTCATGTCGATGGCGTGCCATAGAGACAAGAATGCCCTCATGGCGATGGACACCAGGGGGGAGTAATTCTGTTCCCGAACGATTTGGTTGAAATGCAAAGGTAACAAGAAGTCACAGTGCACCTATGTGCTTCATGGATCAGAGGGCCCATGCTGCGCCTTCCACTGCAGGAAGTCAAACCAGCGTCATTCCCTTGCTTGCTCCCCCCTTCGGCCCGGTGTTAAGATCGTACTGTAGTTGGAGGGAATCGATGCCGAACATTTTGCTTTTAGTTTCGCCCAGCTGTGGCGCCTGCCCGTCGGCCAAGAGTCTTTGGAAACAGTTGCGGGTGAAATATAGTTTCAACTATCGCGAAGTGGATATCACCACAGAGGATGGACGGAGCCTCGCAGACCGGCATTCGGTCAGGGCGGTGCCTGCCACTATTATCGATGGGCGGCTGA
The DNA here is from genome assembly GCA_038275915.1 of Nitrospirales bacterium. Lineage (GTDB taxonomy): Bacteria > Nitrospirota > Nitrospiria > Nitrospirales > Nitrospiraceae > Palsa-1315. Next base: position 5,846 of record JBBRRM010000148.1, on the reverse strand, counting down.
CATTCGTCGGAGTGCCGAGTCGGGAGAGCGCCGAAAAAGCCTTATTGCTCAAAATGAAACCGCGCGAGTAGAGAAGGACCGCTCCATGGTCGACGACGACGACAATTTCGAACTGCCAGAACTTCCACTCCTTGCCAAGGGACCCCCGCCCGAGTGTCCGATGTGCGGAGACCCGATGGGTTTCATCGATGGCGACTGGTGTTGTGTGGATTGCAATGGCGAGCTCTTGGGGCCGGAAACCGGCTAGTCGCTCGTGCTCGCGCCACCGACGACACGGGACGAATGCTCTGTCAGGACCTCTGTGCCATAGAGGGCATTCGCTGGTTTTCTTGCTCGGTGTCATCATAGAACATGCTTCGCATCGTCACCGGGCCCTTTCATCCAGCTCTTGATCGTGCCCTTGTCGAGGACATTCGGTCCTGTAAGGCCGGCGATCCTTTTGTTCCGCTCGCCGTCATTGTTCCCTCGGCATCCCTCGTCGGGCGGCTGAAACAATTACTCACGCATCATGAGCCTCGTGGCTTCCTCAACATCCACTTCCTGACGTTCCACCAACTGGCCCTCCGCCTGCGTGATGACCTCACCGCGACTTACGGGAACAAATCCGAACCGATCCTGCAACTGGCCGACGATTTTTTCTTTGAACAGTTAGTGCGGCAGATCGTTCATCGCAAGCTTTCAGGGCTCGAACCGCTTACGCGCTTGCCTGCCTCACCGGGAACCTGGAAAGGCCTGTGGGCGACAGTGCGCGATTTGAAAGATGCGGTGGTCGCACCCTCGACAGCGTTGAAGGCTCTCACGGAAGGGGTGTTCGAGGAGGATGACCACACCTGGCTCCATTCCCTGTTCACCCTGCATGCAGCCATTATGGAAGCCAGCCGGTCGCTCGGGATCGGTTCTCCGGATGACCTGGCGGCCTCACTCGGCCCGGATCTCTCGAGTTCCTCTTTCCTCAAGGGGATGCAACGCCTGTTCTACTATGGTTTTTATGACCTCTCCCAGGTCCAACTCTCATTGTTTGAATCAGTGGTTCGGGTGGCGCCGACCACCTTGTACTTTCCCTTACAGGACCGTCCGGCCTTTCATTTTGCCCGTCAATTTTTCGAACGTCATCTTCTCTCGTTTGCAGATACGCACGAGGATCGGAGTAGTGAAGGGAACCGTACCGCCGGGACGGAGCTGGTCGAACTCTCTGTCACCAATGTCATCGGGGTCGAAGAGGAGTTGGCGGCCGTATGCCGTGAAATCCTGACCCTGGTCGAGGTGAACGATTATGGTTTCGACGAGATCGGTGTGGTGGCCCGCACGTTGGAGCCCTACCAGGCTCGGCTGCAATCGGTATTCGATCATCATCTGGTGCCCTTCACATCAACGGCCGGCCGGCCGCTTTCGCGCGAGCCCCTGGTCAAAATTCTCTTGCGGCTCGCATCGCTCCCCCTCAATGACTTCGATCGTGCAGCCATGCTGGATGTGCTCACCTCTCCCTTCAATTACTCGCAGATTACCAGCCCTCTCGGAACGGATCTTCGCCCTGACAGTTGGCGCCCTCTCGTTTCCACCTTGGGTATCACGAAAGGGGAAGCGGAATGGAGACGCTTGGCAGAGCCGGCCAGTGCCTCGATTCTTCGCGATGCAGAGACGGCGGGTGACGAAGATGATCATCCTCTAGTCGGGACGCGCGAGACCTCTCAGCTGACATACTTGTGGGAGCTCGTTTCTCGCCTGATTCACGATTGCCGGGGTCTTCCTGCGCGAGGATCGATAGGAACATTGACCGACGCATTTCTCGTCCTCGTGAAGGCCCATGTTCACGTACCTGAGTTGTTCGCCACATCTTCGCCTGAATTACCCGACGTCCCTGATCTCACCAAGATCGGCTTGTTGATCCGATCCTCATTGGGGCGCCTGCAGCAGCTGGACCCGTTGGGAGGAGACTTTTCATGGGAGGAGTGGACCGAGTTGTTCCGGCGAATATTGGACGAGACGAGTATCCCCATTGAGGCGGACGAACATCAGGGTGTTCAGGTGCTGGATGCCATGACCGCCCGCGGCCGTAAGGTGCGAGCCCTCTTCATTCTTGGCATGAATGAAAAAGTCTTTCCACGGTATGTACGTGAAGACCCATTTCTCCGTGACCGTCAACGCGTCGTGCTGGAGTCGACCCTGGGCTACAAGATCGATGAGAAATTAGCGGGGCATGAAGAGGAATTGCTGTTATTTGAACTCTTGAGCAGGTCGGCAACCAATCGGCTGTATCTATCGTACCAGCGAGCGGACGAAACAGGACGGGTCATGGCGCCCTCTGCTTTTATCGCCATGGCAATGCGTGATCTACGATTTGTGGTCAAGCGGGAAGAGACAGTCCCGCGACGATTGACCCTGCGGATCAGCGAACAACCGTCGATTCAAGAGCTGTTACCGGTCGAAGAATTAGTCTTGAGCTGCCTGCTGCAGGGTCACGATGCACGACCAGTACTCGATGCGATGGGACGGGACATGCCGCTCTTTGAACAGGGCCTCGCGACCTTGAAAATCATAGAACGGGAATCGCCCGATCTTGGTCCGTTCGACGGAATGCTCGGTCTGCAAGTACCTGCGTCACCGGAGGCTCGCGAACGAAGCTTCTCGCCGACGGCACTGGAACGGTATGCCACATGTCCCTTTCAATACTTCGCGGAGAAGGTTCTTCGGCTCGAGGCTGTGCGTCGTCTTCAGGACGACTACTTGCCTGCCGTAACGCTCGGGGCCCTCCTGCATGAATCGCTTCGTTTAAGCTATGAACGGTTGGTGTTCCTTCAGTGGCCGGCTGACTTGCTGCCCGAAGCCATAGTAAAGTCGACGGTGAATGATGCCGTGACCCATACGTTTACTGCTCACGCTGCCAGTCGGGGGACCGGGCACGCCCTGCTCTGGACGTTGGCTAGAGAACAGATAACGGAGTTGGTTACGGCAGCGGTATCGTCTGATCAGGCGGAGTATCAGGCGACCGGATACCACCCTGTTGCATTCGAAGCCGCCGCCCAAGGAATCGTTTCACTGGAGTCCGAAACCTCTCCGGTTTCCTTGAAGATTCATGGCACCTTGGACCGGGTCGATTACCGAGTTGAGCCTCCGGCACTTCGTATCGTGGACTATAAATTTAAGCAGGGGAATGAGATCGCCGCTGTGGATCGTAACCTTGCCTTATCGGCCGTGCGCGGTTTTCGATTGCAACCACCGCTCTACGCGCGCATGACGCTGCCCTCGCTGCCTGCACCAACCGAGGTGCAGTTGTTTTTCCTGGCTCCTCAGTGGAAACAGCCCGTTTCCCGCTCAACGTTTGACGCGGGTCTCTGGACCGGCCATACCGGTGACATGATCCGGCAGACGCTCGCGACATTAACTCAAGGCATCGCGCGCAGAGAGTTTTTTATTCTTCCCGATGGCTACTGTGACTACTGTGAATTTCCTGCCGCCTGTCGACGTCATGACGCCTTGGCCTGGTGGCGCTCTTACCGATCGCCCCAAGGCCGAGTCTTACGCCGGATGAGAAAACAGAAAGTCAGCGATGAGTGACGTTCTGACACTCGCGGATTCCGAGGATCGGATCCTGGCGGAGACCACCTGGGACCGCAATGTGGTGGTGGTCGCAGGAGCCGGGACGGGCAAAACCACGATCCTCGTCAATCGTATGCTTAACCTATTGTTGAGAGAGCCCGATCCTTTGGCCATCACGGAGATCGTGGCCCTCACGTTCACCAACAAAGCGGCCACTGAAATGAAGCAGCGCCTTCGTACACAACTTCTTCGTTTGACTGACCCGGCCGATGACATGATCACCACCTTCCGGACCCGTTACCAAGTGTCTGCCGAACACATAGGCGAGCGGGCCAAGGCGGCACTTGAACATATGGAAAAGGCCCAGATCGGTACCTTGCATAGTTTTGCCGCCCACCTCTTACGCCTCCATCCTCTAGAGTCAGAAGTTGATCCACTATTTCAAGAGGATGATGGGTCACGATTCAAGGAATTGTTTCACTCGTCTTGGGATCGTTGGTTGGACGATGAGCTTGGATCGGATGGACCGCAGCATGATCAATGGCGACGAGTATTGGCTGGGACCACCCTTGAGGATCTCCGGTTGTTGACCGCTGCTCTCTCCGGGGACTTTGTAGACCTTGATGAGGTGGAACGTCAGTGTCAATCCCTTTCGTTGGAGGGGGCCTTGCGTGATTGGGTCTTCGCCACACATGGTCGTGCCACCACTCTTCTTGCCGCGCAGGATCGACCGAAGCGGCGCAAGGCGGAACAGATGCTCGCCGCGTCGGTGCAGTTGCTGGCTCTCTTGTTGGAGCAAGGGCCGACAGGGCTCCTTCACCTGCCTCAAGATGAACGGACTATGCTGGAGAAGGAGCTGGGAAAGGCGCCTGCGGGCTGGGATGAGACGGCGTTCCTGGAGGCGGCCTCCATTATCGGGCTTGCCCAACAATTCCTTACGGTCGATCAGTCCTACTTTCAAGAGGTCGTGGCGCTGGTTCGACCCTTCATCGAGCAGGTACGTCGTGGATTTCTCAGGTCTGGGTGGATCGCGTTCGATGGGTTGTTGGCTCGGGCCAAAACTCTCCTGCGTGACCACCCGTCCGTGCGCGCTCGAATCAAACAGGCCTATCGGGCGATTCTGGTCGACGAGTTTCAGGATACGGACCCAGTGCAGTACGAGATCATCCTCTACCTCGGAGAACGGGTCGCCAGCCATCAGAGTTCCTGGCATGACGTGGACTTGGAGCCGGGCAAATTGTTTATCGTCGGGGATCCCAAACAATCGATCTATGCCTTCCGTCGAGCCGACATCGAAGCCTTCGAACGAGTGGTGGAGAAGATTCTGGCGGGCGGAGGAGGACTCTATTCCCTGGTGACGAACTTTCGCAGCGACGGAGCCGTGCTCGATGTCGTCAACAATGTCTTTGATCGGCTCTTTCACGCAACAGAACATGTTCAACCGCCAAATGAGCGGCTCACATCGAGGCCGCAACGGAAACCGGAAGTCTCAGTCTGCGGGACGCACCTTCGGCTTGTGACGCCGGGAGAGGACGACGAGGAGTTTGATGTTCAAGCTGCGACCAGGGCCGAAGCGGAAGCGCTGGCGCGTTGGCTGAAGGAGGAGCTCCTTGCCGGCACGACGATCACGGATCGCGATCGACGCGAGGGTCTGCTTCAGCCCGGTCACATCGCCTTGATCTTCAGAAAATTGACTCAGACGCAAGTCTATCTCGATGCCCTGCGCCGCTACGGCCTCGCCTATATCACTGACGGGGAAAAGCATTTCTATCGTCGGCAGGAAATTGTCGACTTGGTCAACCTGCTCCGAGTCATCGACAACCCGCACGATATGATTGCGCTGGTGGGAATCTTGCGCTCGCCTCTGGGCGGCATGGCGGACCGGGATCTGCTGGATCTCAAACAGTTTGAGGGGTTGGACTACCAGCAGGAGCAGCGGCTGTCTATCTGGGCCCATCCACAGGCAGAAAGTGTGAGGCAACTCTATGTTCGATTGACCGAACTGCACCAGCTGGCTCCCTTGCGGCCTGTACCGGACGCCATCGACCTGATCTTCGAACGATTGCCCGTTCTGGAGTTGGCGGCGGCATCGCTCCATGGAGAGCAAGCGGTAGCTAATCTGCGGAAAATACGGGAAATGGCCGAGACCCTTGCCGACCGACCTCATCTCACATTGACCGGATTCGTTGACCTGATGATGACCAGGGTGTCGGAACAACCGGATGAGGCAGAAAGCGCCCTGGCTGAAGAATCCCTGGACGCGATTCGCGTGCTGACCATTCACAAGGCCAAAGGATTGGAATTTCCTG
>JBBRRM010000147.1:0-7519 GCA_038275915.1 Nitrospirales bacterium | reverse complement strand
TCCTCTTCTACCTTATTCTCGTGCTGCTGCTCGTCCCGTTGCAGACGACGCTATTGCCGCATCTGAGCGTGTGGAATATCAAGCCGGATTTGGGGCTTATGACCTCCGCCCTTGTCGGACTTCTTGCTGGTGAACTGGAAGGCCTTCTCGTGGGACTCGCGATCGGTTGGATCCTGAGTCTGTTCTCAGCCGGTGAACTCTGGCTGAGTCTCATCACGAACGGAGGCGTTGGGCTTTTGGCAGGATTCCTGGGACGCCAGGTATCGCATGTGACATCGATTTCACTGGGTGTGGGGCTGTTGCTGGTCTCTTTAGCGAGCGGGCTGCTCGCCACGATGAGTTTCAAGCAGTCCGATATGACTCAGATGTGGTGGACGTTCGAGTCGATCGTCCTTCCGCAGGCCTGCTTTGACGCAATAATGGGAGCGGGGCTCTATTGGCTGCTCTCTCAACGATTTGATGTTACCCGCCTGAGGACCGAATAGCGGATCTGTGCGGGCGTGGCGGAATGTTGATTGTAAATCATGGCAACAGCTGGTCTGCACGATTCTGAACTTGGAGAACTCCAACGCCGATTGATCATTCTCCGCGTCGGCTTGTTACTCGTCGTGGCTTTGCTGGGGCTGCGGCTCTGGCACTTACAGATTCGTGAAGGGCCGTACTACCGCGATCTATCCGAAAACAATCGGACGCGTTCCGTCATCATGGAGCCGGCTCGAGGCCTCATCTATGATCGCAACGGAGTATTGTTGGCGAACAATGTCCCTAGCTTCACGCTCTATGTTTCGCTTGAAGACGTCAAAGATCGCGACCTGCTCATCGATCAGCTCAGCAATCTCCTGGGGCTGGATACTGCACTCGTGAGGAAGAAGCTCACCGCTCGCGGCAGCAAACAACTGCCGCGCAAGGTGAAGGACCGCTTAACCCTTCGAGAAGCGACGTTGGTCGAGTCTCATCGTCTAGACTTGCCCGGAGTGATGGTGCAAGTCGAATCGCAACGGAACTATCCTGGCGGAGTGACGGCCTCGCATCTGTTGGGCTATGTCGGGGAAGTGTCACCTGAACAGTTGGAAAAACCTGAATTTGCCGACCTGCACCAGGGCAGCATTGTTGGGCAATATGGTGTTGAGAAATTTTTTGACCGGCTCGTGCGCGGTCAGGCGGGGCAGAAAAGTATCGAGGTCGATGCGTTAGGTCATGAGAAACGAACGGTCGTCGTGGAGCAACCCCACGCGGGGGATAATTTGTACCTCACGATCGATGCGCGGTTGCAAAAAGTGGCCGAAAATCTGTTGGGAGAGGAATCCGGCGCGATCGTGGCGCTTGATCCCAGGACAGGTGACGTGCTGGCCATGGCCAGTCGTCCCGGCTTCGATCCGAATATCCTTTCGCGTGAACTAACGCCAAAACAATGGGCCGAGATCGTGCAAAACGAAGGGCGCCCGCTCAACAATCGAGCCACACAAGGCCAATACCCGCCCGGTTCGGTCTTCAAAGTGATGATGGCCGCCGCTGCTTTGCAAAGCAATACCGTCACGCCGTCGACCTCCATCCACTGCAATGGAGGATATCAGTTCGGTCGCCGTCTGTATCACGATTGGAAGGCCGGGGGGCATGGCTCGGTGGATCTCCGGCGCGCGCTGGTGCAATCTTGCGACGTGTATTTCTATACCGTCGGGCAGCGGATGGGGATTGAGACCATGGCTTCTTTTGCCCATCAGTTTGGATTGGGAGAGGAGACGGGGATTGAGTTGCCGTCTGAACGGATCGGTATCGTGCCTTCCTCTGCCTGGAAACAGAAGGCCAAGAATGAGGCGTGGCTGCCGGGTGAAACGATCTCGGCATCGATCGGGCAGGGTTACGTGAATGTCACTCCTCTGCAGATGGCGAGTTTGATCGGTACTGTTGCAAATGACGGCGTAACCTTCCGGCCGCGATTGGTCCAGGCAGTGATGGATCGGACAACCGGAGAGGTGCAGCATAGGCCTGCGGTTCCCAAACGCACACTGAATCTGAGGCCTGAGATTTTGCCACTGATCAAAGAGGCGCTAGCCGGGGTGGTGAAAGAGGGGACGGCCACGCGGGCGAAGTCGGCGCTGGTGACGATCGCCGGGAAGACCGGTACGGCTCAGACGACGGCCTTGCGTCCCGGTCCAGAGAAAGATATTCCAAAGAAGTTCCGTGATCATGCCTGGTTTGTCGCCTTCGCGCCGGTTGAAGCACCCACCATCGCCGTTGCGGTATTGGGTGAACATATGGGCCACGGGGGCTCCGCCTCGGCACCTCTCGCCAAAGAGCTGATCGAAACCTATGTGAAACTGAATCTCCCCGCCCCTTCCGGAGTGAAAGATGATGCCGTTGTGCGGAAGGGAACGCCGGAGGACAAGGAATGAAATGATCGATCGGGTGATCAATAGCCGAGGCTTCGACAATTTTGATTTCCGTTTTATTGGCTTGATCTTTGTCATCCTCGGGGTGGGCGTCCTGTCGATTTATAGTGTGACGCATGACCAAGGAGTTGCCTTCCCATTTTATGCCAAACAAGTCGTGTGGATTATTCTCGGCACAGTCGCGTTCCTGGTCATGTGGCTTTCGGACTATCATCGAATCGCGCGGTTGGCGTATCCTGCCTATGCGATTATCTTGATCTTATTGGCCGTCGTGCTGTTTGAGGGCAAGAGCAGTCGAGGGGCTCAACGCTGGATTCCGATGGGACCGTTTGCGTTTCAGCCATCGGAGTTCGCGAAGCTCGTCCTTATTTTGACCTTGGCGCATTACTATTCGAAGGCGCCGCGGGTGGGCTGGCTCCAGCGGGTAGTGCTCCCTGGACTGTTGGTGTTGCCCGGACTGCTCCTGATCTTGAAGCAGCCTGATCTCGGGAGCGGGTTGAGCTTTTTGGCAGTCTATGCCGCAATGTTGTTGATGGTAGGCATGCGGTCGAAGGCGTTGGGAGTCTTCCTTCTGTTTTCTCTGATGCTGTTCCCCTTCGCCTGGGAGGTGATGTGGGGGTCATTGCATGATTATCAGCGCCAGCGCATTATGGCGTTTGTCGATCCGGCCTACGATCCAGGAGGCAAAGGGTACCATGCGCTTCAATCGCGAATTGCCATTGGAGCGGGAGAGTTGACAGGGAAGGGGCTCTACGGAGGGACACAAAGCCAATTGAAGTTTTTGCCCGAGGGACATACCGACTTCGTCTTCTCAGTCTTTGCCGAGGAGTGGGGATTTCTCGGAGTGTTGGCGCTATTGATATTGTTTGTCGCATTGATCTGGCTGTCGTTGGAAATTGTGGCACGCGCGAAGGATCAACTTGGGGCGCTGCTGGCCGTCGGCATCATCTGTATGTTGTGTTTTTGCGTGGTCGTCAATATCGGCATGACGGCCGGGATGTTTCCTATCGTGGGCATTCCCCTCCCACTCATGAGTTATGGCGGGAGTGCAACGATTATGACGATGGCGTCCCTCGGTTTGCTTTTGAATGTCAAACGCCGTCGATTGAGTTTCTTTTAGTGAGAGGGTCATCGCGCGGTCTCGAATGAATCGGGATCGAGCAAGAGGTTCTATTTATTGTGGGGATTGTCGGCCGATGAGGTGTCGATTGGAGGAAGGACCTGGGGATCTCCCCGCGTTCGTCCTGCACATCGGTCGACGGTTCTACTGAACGGAAGGAGTTGGTATGGGAGTAGAAATTGCCATTACAGTCGCACGCGAAGAAACTCGCGTTGCGGTGTTGGACGGCGGAGTCGTGACGGATCTTTTCGGAGATCGTGCGAAGCACAAGGACTTCGTCGGGAATATTTATAAAGGGAAAGTGGCGAAAGTATTGCCCGGCATGCAGGCGGCATTTGTGGATATCGGCCTCGAGAAGGCGGCGTTTATGCATGTCTCGGATTTGTCGTTGGACTCCGAGCCGGGCGACACGCTCGTTGATGCGGATGACGACGACAAGGATGCCGATAAGGATGGGGATATGCTGGGGCCCCGGCGCCAAAGTTCCAAGCCGATCGAGCAGCAGCTGACTGAAGGGCAGGAACTGATGGTGCAAATTTCCAAAGGGCCTATCGGCACGAAAGGCTCGCGAGTCACGACCTATGTGTCGCTCCCTGGCCGGTATCTCGTGTTCATGCCGAACGTGGAACATATCGGTGTCTCCCGCCGTATCGCCCGTGACGAGGAGCGAGCCCGGCTCAAGGACATTATGAAGCGCGTGCGACATCCGGGTTGTGGATACATTGTCCGCACCGTGAGCGAAGGGGTTAAAGAAGATGAACTGCGGTCCGACGTCGACTTTTTGCACGTCCTCTGGCAGGACATCCTGGCGAAACGAGAGCAGAAGGCTGCGCCCGCATTGCTCCATGCCGACTTGAGCCTGAGCTTTCGCGTCGTGCGCGATCTCTTTGGAAAGAAAGTGGATCGGCTATGGATTGATTCGCGCGAGGAGTATCAAGCGGTTCGGGATTTCGTGCAGCGCTTTTCTCCTGAGCAAACCGCCCGCATACATTTCTACGACAAGGATGAAAGCCTCTTCGATCACCTCGGCGTGGAACAGGAGATGGCACGGGCCCTCAGCCGGAAAGTCTGGCTCAAGTCCGGCGGGCATCTCGTGATCGATCATACGGAAGCGATGACGGTCATCGACGTCAACACGGGACGGTTCGTGGGGAAACGTGATCAGGAAGAAACCATTCTCCGTAACAATCTGGAGGCCGCGAAAGAGGTGGCTTATCAGATAAAGTTGCGGGGGATCGGTGGGATCATCATTGTTGATTTCATCGACATGGAGCGAGAGAAGAATCGTGACAAGGTGTACCACGCGTTGCTCGATGCGATGTCGACCGACAAGGCCCGCACCAGAGTGTCAAGAATTTCCGACCTGGGGCTGATCGAGATTTCTCGTGAACGGGTGCGAGAGGACCTCCTGCGATCGCTCTCCGAGCCCTGTCATTATTGCGAAGGGCGTGGCTATACGAAGTCTCCGACCACGGTGGCCTATGAAATATTCAGGGACGTCCGTCGGATCGGCAGCAGTCCCGAGCCCCAACGGATCGTCGTCGGCGCCCATCCTTCGGTCGTCGGACTGCTGCAAGATGAAGAGCGACAGGGTCTCGAGGCCGTGGAGCGAGAGTGTGCCGCGAAGATCATCGTCATGCCTGACGAACACTTGCATCTCGAACAGTACGATCTCGCGGTGCTCTAACAGGATGCTGAAAAACTCCGCCAGCAACGTCCTTGCATCGTTCAGACTCTTAACGGGCACACGGCCGCCTCACCGGCTCAGCGGCGCGCACAGACTTGTACTCCTTATTCGTCGCACCCTGCGCCCCAGAGAATACGCCGAGGCCCGTTACTCGTTGCGTCCTTGCTGGACGGCCATTTTGAGCACCTGGAGGGCCGCATACCTGGTTAGTTTTTCGGCAGCCTGCTGAGGATTTTGTTCGTGTGTGACGAGACCAATGTAGCTCTTCGGTCCGACCTTCACCCGTGGGCAAGGTCGCGGGTTCTTCTTCGAGCCATCGTATGACAAGAGCGGTCTTAGAGTCCTGGCTCCGTCTACGGGCGATCGATGGAGTGGGAGACCTGACGGTTCTTCGATTGGTTCGTGAGTGGCACTCTCCCGGGGCTGTCCTGCAGGCTTCCCGTGATGCATTGATTCAGCTTGGGTGCACCCCGCAGTTGGCGGACGCGATACGACGTGGGCCCGATAGTGCCGCCTGTCGGAGCATCGAGCGGGAGCTCAACGAGATCGAGCGTGGGCACATTGAAGTCAGGAGCGTGTTGGATCCTGCCTATCCCACGCGACTGAAAATGATTGCAGACCCTCCACCGTTGTTATACATCACCGGCGCCTTGAGTGAGCAGGACGAACTGGCAGTGGCCATTGTGGGTGCACGGCGCGCGACGGCCGCCGGACGTATCATGACCGAGGAGTTAAGTCATGACTTGGCGGCGCTGGGTATGACTGTGGTGAGCGGACTGGCGCGCGGGGTTGACGCAGCAGCTCATCGAGGCGCACTCGCAGCACGGGGGCGCACCATTGCAGTGCTGGGCTGCGGGATCGATCAGACCTATCCGCCTGTACATGTAGGGTTGCGCCGACAAATCGTGGAGCTGGGCGCGTTCCTGTCCGAGGTCCCGGTGGGTGCGCCACCCCACAGCCATCATTTCCCTCGACGGAATCGCATCATCAGCGGGTTCTCCCTGGGCGTGATTGTCACGGAGGCAGCCATCAACAGCGGGTCACTGATCACTGCGAGACTCGCAGCTGAGCAGGGCAGGGAGGTCTTTGCGGTTCCGGGCTTTGTGAAGGAAGACACTAGTCGTGGGACGAACGCCCTGCTCAAAGATGGTGCAGCATTGATCGAGCGCGCGCAGGATGTCATCGACGCGGTCATGCCGCAGCTGGAACCGGCCCTTCGCTTGCGTCTGCAACCCGCGCGAGAGAAGTATGAGCGCGGCGATCAGTTGGGCAAAGACGAACAGCTGGTATATGATGCCTTGTCGTATGACCCACTCACAGTGGACGATGTCATTATTGCCACTGGGTTACCGGTGTCCATCCTGATGGCCTCGCTCTTGTCCCTGGAGCTTCGACAGCGAGTGCGACAGCTGCCGGGGCAACGCTACCTTCGAGCGTAATCGTCGAACAGTTGCATGGATTTGTTATATTTGATACGGATGAGAGGGAAGCCCTCGTAACGAACCGGAGTCTTCATGGCCAAGTCACTCATCATTGTCGAGTCCCCGACGAAAGCACGCACGATCACCAAATATTTGGGGCGTGGCTATACCGTCATGGCTTCCGTCGGACATATTAAGGATCTTCCCACCAGCAAACTTGGCGTGGACCTCGAGCACGATTTCGAGCCGCAATATGTGACGATCAAGGGAAAATCGAAGGTCTTGGCAGAGATAAAGAAAAAGGCGGAAGAGGCCGACAAGGTATTCCTTGCGCCGGACCCTGACCGGGAAGGGGAAGCCATCGCCTGGCATCTTGAGCAGGAATTGGTCGGTAAATCAAAATCCAAGTCCAAGAAAAAGACAGAGGGCAAAGTGTTCCGGGTACTCTTCAATGAAATTACGGAATCGGCCATCAAGCGCGCGCTGCAGTCGCCGGGTCAGGTCGATATGAAGTTGGTCAATGCGCAGCAGGCCCGCCGGGTGCTTGACCGGATTGTCGGATACCAAGGGAGCCAATTGCTCTGGACCAAGGTGCGTCGTGGGCTCAGCATGGGCCGGGTCCAGTCGGTGGCGATGCGATTGATTTGTGAACGCGAGCAGGAACGCGAAGCGTTTCGCGCGGAAGAGTACTGGTCTATTGCGGTAACGCTGTCCGGGACCAACCCCCCTCCCTTCGAAGCCAAATTGCACAGTATCAACGGACAGGACGCGTCGATTTCGACTGAGACCGATGCCCAGCGCATCGTCGATGCCGTTCAAGGGAAAGAGTTTGTTGTTGATTCGATTGAACGAAAAGAAAAGAAACGGAATCCTGTCGCGCCCTTCATCACCAGCCGGCTCC
>JBBRRM010000146.1:0-7584 GCA_038275915.1 Nitrospirales bacterium | reverse complement strand
TGCGGCCCTTCAGCAGGAAGCGAAGGATCAGGGCCATGATCGCCTGTACGCTCGACTCGTGGCGATCGATCCTGTGACCGCAGCGCGGTTGCACCCGCGTGACGAATCGAAAGTGAACCGCGCGCTGGAGGTGTACGAGCTCTCCGGTCGTCGGATGTCGGAGTTTCAGCAAGAGCATGGGTTTGCTGATCGGCCCTTTGCAGCCTTGCTCATCGGACTGAATCGGGAACGCGGCGCACTGTATCGACGTATCGAGGAGCGAATCGATTGGCAGTTGGCCCACGGTTTAATAGAAGAGACGAGGCAGCTCCTGGCCCGCGGGTACCAGCGCGACAGTGCGGCCATGAAGGGCTTGGGATATCGTCAGGTGGCCGAGCATCTGGCCGGCGAGTACGACGCGGCCGAAATGGTTCGGCGGTTCAAACGGGACACGAGACATTTTTCCAAACGACAGATGACCTGGTTTCGAAAGGAACCGGGGATTCAGTGGCTCACGATTGAGGAGTCGGAATCGGTTCAGCACACGGCGGCGCGGGTGATTGGACAGGTGGATCGATTTCTCACCACACTTGGGGAGATACGATGAGACGAGAGGCGAATACATCTCGCGCAGATATTGGGATTATTGGCGGCAGTGGGCTGTACGATATCGAGGGGCTCCGGAAGGTGACTGAGCGTTCGGTCCGAACACCATTCGGGGCTCCTTCCGATAAAGTGATACTCGGCGAGTTGGACGGGATTCGTATCGCATTTCTCTCTCGGCATGGACGCGGACATCGATTGAATCCTACGGACATCAACTATCGGGCCAATATCTATGCATTGAAGTCGTTGGGTGTCCGGCGAGTGATTTCCGTGAGTGCGGTTGGCAGCATGAAGGAGTCCATTAAGCCTGGTGACGTGGTGTTGCCGGATCAGTTCATTGATTTCACCAAGCGGCGGGCATCCACATTCTTCGAGGGAGGGGGCGTCGCACATGTGGCATTTGGAGAGCCAATCTGTGCCTCCCTGGCCACCGAACTGCTTGCTTCGGCGCGATCAGTGGGGGCCACTGTCCATCGTGGCGGCGTGTATCTGTGCATCGAAGGACCACAATTCTCGACCAAAGGCGAGTCCAGACTCTACCGGCAATGGGGTGTCGACGTCATTGGTATGACCAATATGCCGGAAGCCAAGCTGGCCCGCGAGGCAGAGCTGTGTTATGCCACGGTTGCGCTGGTGACCGACTATGATTGCTGGCATGAAACGGAGGAAGCTGTCACGGTTGATGCGATTCTGGCAATCCTCAGTCGGAATGTGGTCCTGGCGAAGCAGGTACTCCGGCATGTAGTGTCATCGACTGCCGTTGCGACTGATTGCAGCTGTCAATGCGCATTGCAGGATGCCATTGTTACGGCGCCGAATCAAATGCCCGCATCGCTCCGACGGAAGCTGGCCTTGTTGATGAACCGGGTGATTGCGGCGAAGAAAGGGAGTCGGTGAACTATGGGGAAGTTGCTCGTGGTTGGATCGGTTGCACTGGATACGGTGGAGACACCGTTCGGGGAGGTCAGCGAGGTCCTTGGGGGTTCGGCCACATATTTTTCGACGGCGGCGAGTTACTTCACCTCTGTCGATCTCATCGCGGTGGTGGGAGAAGATTTCCCCCCGCAACACCTGGAATTCCTCAAGAGCCGAGGCATCGACGTGACAGGGTTGGAGCGGCGACCTGGGGCGACGTTTCGATGGAAAGGGGAGTACACGCACCAATTAAACGAGGCGCATACTCTTGATACCCAGCTCAACGTATTCGAAACCTTCCGGCCAAAAATACCCGATGCCTACCGATCCCCGGAGCTGTTGTTCCTCGGCAATATCGATCCGGAACTCCAGTTGGATGTGCTCCAGAAGCTTCCGCGTCCGCCTCTCGTCGCGTGCGATACAATGAATTTCTGGATCAACGGCAAGCGAGACGCGTTGTGGCGGGTCTTGGAGAAGGTCGACATCCTGATCATCAACGATGGGGAGGCCAGGGCACTCGGCGAAAGTACGAACCTGGTGAAGGTCGCACAAAAAGTACTCGCGCGTGGCCCTAAGCATCTCATTATCAAGCGTGGAGAGTATGGGGTGTTGATGTTCAACGAGAAGCATGTGTTCGGAGCTCCGGCTTTTCCGCTTGAGGACGTGCGCGACCCGACCGGTGCGGGGGATACCTTCGCAGGTGGCTTTCTGGGCTATCTGACGGCTACGGGCAATCGATCGGTGGAGGCCTTTAAGCAAGCGATTATCTTCGGAAGCGTCATGGCGTCCTTTACCGTAGAATCCTTTAGTCTTGACCGTTTGAGAGTCCTAGACTACAAAGAGGTTCAAGATCGTTTCCGAGCCTTCAAGCAATTGACACACTTCGAGGACATTTCGTGAATCCGATGCTCCTTGCCGGTTCAATTATTCGACAAATTGCACCACCAGTGCTTGTGGTGGGGCTGTTGATCGGATGGCTGCCCGGCTGTGCCGTTTCGGATGAGTCGTTACAGAAGTCAAAGGGGTATTACCAGGAGGGTCTCGCGAGTTTGGATCACGATCAGCAGAAGGCCTATGTATCATTCCAGAAAGCCGTGAAGCTCGATCCGGGGAACAAGGAAGCACGATACGGGCTCGGCCATATTCTGGCGCTACAGGGAAAGTTGCCCCAAGCCGAGGAAGAGTTGAAAGCCGCGACAAAAATCGACGAGAATTACTCGGAAGCATACACCTATTTGGGCCAAGTCTTGGAGAAGCAGGGGAGA
Organism: Nitrospirales bacterium; assembly: GCA_038275915.1. Taxonomy (GTDB): domain Bacteria; phylum Nitrospirota; class Nitrospiria; order Nitrospirales; family Nitrospiraceae; genus Palsa-1315. The sequence goes on along the minus strand of JBBRRM010000146.1, from coordinate 4,819 downwards.
TGGCTGGAAGCCATCGCGGCCTTCCGCCAGGCATTGACCAACCCCTTGTATGCCACGCCGGACCTGGCCCGATTTCATCTCGGTCGATCGCTCGCTCACGAGAGTGATTACCAGGGCGCGATGGAAGCGTTTGAGGACGCGTTAGTGGTGAATCCCCCCAATGTGCCCCCCGCTTTGTTGCACTTGGAGCTGGGCCGGGTGTACATCAAGCTGGGGTTTGAGCGACGCTCACGGGAAACGCTGACGAAAGTCATGACACTCGATCAGGGCGGTGTCTATGCCGCCGCGGCGAACGAACTGCTGACACGGCTCAAGCCGTAGAGAGACGCGCATGGAATCGATCGGCGAATTCTTTAAACAGGTGCGAGAGACCAAGGGGCTCACGATCGATGAGGTCGCGTCCAAAACGCGAATCAGGAATGATTTTGTGAAGGCCTTGGAAGACGGAAACTTCGCCAAACTGCCAGATCAAGTGTTTGCGCGAGGCTTTGTTCGATCCTATGCCAGGTCTCTCGGGCTCGATGAAGACGATGCGATCCACCGATTCGTTCAGTCGGCCGGCGCCTATTACGACAAGCAGAACGAGCGGGAACGTTTGAAAGTCAGGCAGGCCGAGGAAGAGCGGAAGCGGCAGGCCAATCGCAAGGCCGTTGCGGTCGCCATCGGTATCGCGATTCTCACGCTCATCTTCCTGTTGAGCAGGGAGCAATCGTCACTCCTCGTCCGTCGTTCGAGTTCGGATCTTCCGGCTCCGGCAACCAAGCGGACCGTCCCTTCGACTCCGGATGTTCAGGATGCGCCAGGCCAGCAACCCGTAGCGGTCCCTCCGTCAGTTCTGAAGGCCAAGCCGAGCGAGTCCCCTCACGTGCCGGCCAAGGCGAATTTGGATAGCAGCCTAGGGTCGCCAGCCGGCCAGGCCTCTACGCCGTCGGTTGGACAGGAGCTAGCGGCTCCGGCTCCTTCTGCACTTGGAAGCGACGGGCCGCTGGGAGGAATTTCACTCGAGGGCTCCGGGCAAACGGAAGGACAGTTGGCGTTGGACCTGGAGGCGACGGAGTTGAGTTGGGTCGTCGTTCAGATCGATGGCGGCAGTCCTCAAGAGGCATTGCTCAGACCTGGTGAAAAGGCTCGATGGAAGGGTCAGGATCAGTTTATTCTGACGCTCGGTAATGCCGGGGGTGTCAAAGCCGAGCTGAATGGCAAACCTCAAAAACCGTTTGGCCCGAGCGGCAAAGTCGCCCGCGATATCGTGATCAAGCGGTAAACACTCTCCATCTCCTATTTTCACATCAAGGCAGGACAAGTTCTTTAGCTCGTGATCGTGACTCCTCACGATAAGGCCGTGGAGACCGCGAGCAAGGCCGAAGGATGGGGCGCTGAAGCGGAGACTGAGGCACAATGGTGCCACCTTTTAGAGGTGTCCTGGATTTTGGATTTGCACGGACTTCCAACTAGCTGGAATATTGTGCTTCGTGGCGCTGGCTTTCTGGCACGAGCTTTGATTTATCGATCTCATAGAACTGAACAAACGCCGAGGGAGTGGAAGTGATTTTGAAGCCGGGAACAGCAGAGAAGGGAGAGCATCCGGTACATCCTGGATTGCTTGACATGAGTGGAGGGCCATTGTTATATTCGCCGGCGTTTTACCGATTTTATTTGTATCTTATGAGCCAGCGGCTACAGGCCGAATTCACGTGCGGTGGTTAAACACAAAGGAGGATGTCTAATGGGGTATTTTTCTAAATTCTTAGGAGTCAGCGCAGCGCTGATGATGTTGTCGGTCTCGGTGGTCGGAGCTGAAGAGCGTGAGCCGCTCAAGCCCCGTGTTCCGGCGGATCAGATCAGCGATGCGAAGGCAATGAAGAACCCGGTTGCTGCGACTCCGGAGAGTATCGCCAAAGGAAAGGCGCTGTTCGAGGGCAAGGGCACTTGCTTCAATTGCCATGGTAAGGAAGGTAATGGCCAGGGCCCGGCCGGTGCGATTCTGAATCCCAGCCCCCGTGATTTCACGAACTGCAAGTTCCACAAGAAGCGGAAAGATGGCGAACTGTTCTGGGTGATCAAGAACGGCAGCGCGGGAACTGGGATGGTCTCTCTGATCCCTGCCGCAATCAATGAAGAAGAAGCCTGGACGATCATCAACTACGAGCGGAGCTTCTGCAAGGGCGAGTAGTTTCGTCGCAGTTGTGAGTGGAGTCAGAGGGTGGAGGATCGAATCCTCCACCCTCTTTTTTTGTCTTCCGATCGTATCATTTAATCTCTTGGAATCCCTAGGAGTGATGAGAGTCGTCTCGTTTTGCATGGCTCATGTAGGAGTCGCGAGCACAAGGTCCGCGAACGGTGGTGTGGCCTGCCGGAAGTTTGTCGAACGGCGAGAGCGAGCGATCCGCGCCCTCATAGCAGGTAGAGGAAAACGATGTAGCCATGCGAAAGCCTTGATGGCACGCACGTGCGGCCAAAACAGGAGCCTATTCTGGCAGGCTGCTCAAAAAGGTCAGATTTCTCACCCGCCCAACCCTGGCGCGCCGAGATGCGCCTTCTCCCAAACAAGGCCGCAGCGAGTGAAGGCCTGAGGCACACCCTCTGGGGCGCACGGTGCGACGAATAAGGAGCACCAAGTCTGTGCGCGCCGCGCCGACTCGGTGAGGCGGCTGGGTCCCCTTTGAAGGGCTGAAGGAAGCGAGAACCCTGCTGACGAACTTTTTCAGCAGCCTGCTAGTGAGCTTCGGTGCCCTGGATGGCAGTAAGTTTGGTCAAGATCAAGGCAGCGGAAGGGTCGGTTGGACGGATCGCAGGAACGGTAAACGGACGTTGTTCATGGTTCATATGGGCCTTGGACGCCCAGAGGACTTTCTGGCTGAGATAGGCGATCGTTTCGCCGAGTGTAACGTCACCATCTCGATTGGTATCGGACTCACCCCGTAGAGCCCGCAACAAATAATAGGTGAACAGCCCATGTCGGTGCTGATCGTCCTCCAACCCTCGCCCGATGCCGCTATTTCCGATGATATGGAGAATTGAACTACCCGTGGGATTCCACTGGGGGAGGACGGCCTTGTGTCGGCTATCCAATCCCATCCGCGACACAATGCCATCGAAGAGAAACACCGTCTGTTTCGCTTTTAATCGAGAGAGCGCTGCCTCCAAATCCTTGAGCGGGTATGCACGTGAAGTGGTCGTGGCGGTCCCATCGTACGGGACCAGGAACGTTTCCCCTGTCGGGGAGACTGAGGCCAGCCCGGCGAAATAAACAATGACGACTGCCTCCCTACTCATATGAGGTGGTAGCCAATCTAAGAGGGCTTCGTCGATATCCGGGCGCAACGCTTTCCAGTCTTGCAACAGACGAATGTTGGAAGCCGGCACACCCCCGAGAGACTGAAAATAGTTTGAGACCATTTCGGCGTCCATGGAGGCGAACTTGCGGGATGGGACCTGTTGGTCTCGATAGGATCCGATTCCAATTGAGATCAAGTAGGTGTGAGGCTGCCGAAATCCTGTGGCCACGGCAGGGATTTGGTCCACGTCATCGGCCTTGATACCGGCAGATTGGATAGACACGGCCAGCGTCTGCGTCGGCGGTTGAGTATGGCCTTCTGAATCAGAAACTGCCACTTGGAGCTCTGCCTTCTGCTGTTGGACTGACTGTGGCAAGGTCGCCACAAATTCGATCGAGCGGGATTGGCCTGGCTGCAGGCGCCCCACCGTAAGTGTGGTGGTTGGAAATTGGGCGAGCAGCGAAGCGGTTCCAGTCAAGGTCGCAATGACGCCCTGAAGCTCCTGCTCTCCTCCGTTGGTGAGGTCGATGCGTACCCGAATGCGTTCGCCTCCCTCAAAGAGCAAATTACTGTTCTCATCCAGCATGGTGGCCTTAAACGAAAGTGTCGATGGAATGCCTTTGGCTGGCAAGGTCGCTGTTTGTGGTACAGGTCTCACCGCGGTTGCCGTGGGTGTGGGAGCGGTCCCGCCTGTCCCTGCCAACTGGGTTTTGGCGGCGCCCACGAATTGTGTCGCGAGAGCGATTCCGGCGTCATGGATAAATTCGCCCATGTTCCCATAGTCACAACGTTTCTGGGTCGGTTCCAGAATAAGGCGTTGGTTGTGTGTAATGGAAATGGCCTGCTGCCGTAACTCTTTCCCCGCGGCATCCTTAAAGGTTAAGAGCGCCTCGATGTTTATATCTGCCGGCACGCGATCATAGAGACTGTCCGTCCAGAGTTTGAGCCCCGAGCGTTGGAGTGTGACGACGATCTCCGTGTCGGGCTGGACCGGGGCGGCGATTCCACCAGGGACGGTCACGGCCGCAAAATTTTGCGAGGCCGCGTCAATCATGATCGATTCGATGTCTTCTCCCACGTTGAGTTCGTGTGGGCTATTGCACCCATCGATGTATTGCATCTTGAGATTGGTGAACGAAGGGTCGAAGGTCAGTTTGACAGAGTTGGCTAGACGCGGACCCATGTCCGGCAAAGGCGTTCGGCGAAAGGCTGAAGTCAGCTTTTCGCATCCCCACAGCCCACCCATGATGGTGAGGAGACACAAGAGGAGTGCCCATCGCTTCGTGAGTCGTTGAGATGGGCTTGTCGTGCCTTGTTCGATGATCATGGCTTGGGGAAGCTGTATGCCGTACCTGGTGTTGATAGGGGAATTCAAGCCCTGCACCGTACCGAAATGTCAGGCTGAATGCAACAGGACGGGGATGCGTCTTGCGAGGCTGAGAGACCTCAGTTATTCTGCGTGACTGATATATGGGAACGAACTGAGTACAGGACCTGCACCGATGCTGATATTGGGACTGTCGAACATGCGGGATGCCGCG
>JBBRRM010000145.1:0-7606 GCA_038275915.1 Nitrospirales bacterium | reverse complement strand
TGAAGTGCCGCGTGTGCGAAAGGAAATGGGCTATCCCCCGCTCGTCACTCCTACCAGTCAGATCGTGGGCACTCAAGCGACTCTCAACGTCCTGACGGGCGAACGGTACAAAGTCATCACTACGGAAACCAAGAATTACTTCCTCGGACTCTATGGACGGGCGCCTGGGCCCGTCGATCACGACATCATGGCACGGGCGATCGGAAACGACCAACCGATAAAAACGCGGCCCGCCGATCGGCTGGAGCCTGAACTCGATGCCATCAGAAAAGATCTGCCAAGCTTAGCCACGACGGTGGAAGATCAGCTCTCGTTTACTCTGTTCCCCGCCATCGCGCGAGACTTCTTTGAGGCGCGCGAACGGGGGGACCTGACGCTGGAGCCCCTCGAGAACTTCTTGCCCAGCGGACCGGCTGCAGCCACCGAACTCCATTTAGCCCCGGCCGAATTCAATGTCACAGTCCACGGTGAGACCTACCATGTGAAGGTGTCCGGTTCCGGACGGAAGGTCGACGGCCGCAAACCCTATTACATCCGGGTCAACGACAAGCTCGAAGAAGTCTCGTTGGAGCCGATCCAGGAGATCCTGGCCGGCGTGCCTGAAGCACCCGCCGCTGGCTCCGGTGTTAAACCCAAACGGCCCAGGCCGTCCAAACCAGGAGACGTGGCACCCCCGATGCCGGGGCGCGTCGTCAAAGTGCTCGTCGTGAACGATGCCATGGTTAAGGCCGGAGACCCTCTCCTGATCATCGAAGCCATGAAGATGGAAAGTCAGGTTCCGGCGCCGATCGACGGGAAAGTCATTGCCATCCTGGTGGTCGAAGGCGACAACGTGAAAACGGATGAAACAGTCATCCAACTGGAATAGCCCCCTTCACCAGGCCCCGGCGCTTCCACCTTTCTGCTCGTATGCCTGGGTGCTCATCTCGCTGATAGGCCTCTCCTTCATGCTGACTGCTTGCACGTCACAGTCTTCCTTCCCTCAGTGGTTCGATGCCCTGGGACGGCTTCCGATCAAGACCGTCACAATCCATAATCAACGGATGGCATACCTCGACAGAGGAGAGGGACCACCCGTTATTCTCCTCCACGGATTCGGAGGCTCAATGTGGCAGTGGGAACATCAACAAACGGCGCTGTCTGCCCATTTCCGCCTGATCACGCCCGACCTGGTTGGAGCGGGGCTTTCTGACAAACCAGATATCGAATACCGACCGGATCAACTGCTGGAATTTCTCGTGGGCTTCATGGACGCGCTTCAGATTCCCCAGGCCAGCGTGGTGGGCAACTCCATGGGTGCAGGACTGGCCGTCGGTCTCGCCCTCGACTACCCGACCCGTGTGTCCCAGCTTATCCTCGTCGACGGACTCCCGGCTCACGTGATGGAGCACCTCACCAGCCCATCGCTTCGTCGTGCCTTGAGGACTAGCGCTCCCTCCTGGCTGGTCTCGTTCGGGAATTGGCTCTTCGGAGGCCTCGTGGTCGAGTCCACTCTGCGTGAATTCGTCTATGATCCCTCTTTGTTGACTCAAGCCGTCATAGACCGATCCAACCACAACCGCCGACAGCCCGGACTCTTCCGCGCCCTACTGACCATCGGCAATAATATTCCGCTGTGGGAACAGAACTACGCCCCGCGCATCGGGACGATCGCCCACCGCACCTTGATTGTGTGGGGAGAGGAAGACCGTGTGTTTCCCATCCTCTCCGGCGAAACACTGCATCGAACAATTCCCGGCTCCGCCTTCGTCCGAATCCCCAAGGCCGGACACATTCCTCAGTGGGAACGGCCGGATTTGGTCAATCAGGAACTCATCACCTTTCTTCGACCATAACAGGATGCTGAAACAGTCCGCCAGCGTTATTAGAAGGTTCAGGTTAAGGCTGAGAGGACGCAAGCCGATTCTTCACTCAACCTTGACCTCAACCTCAGCCTACTTCGCTTAGTGGGTGACAAGGCGCGTGCTAGTTCGACAGCCTGCAAACCACACGAGCATAGGCCACCATATCTTGATAAGATGGGCACCGCCATCTCACCAAGGAGGACATGATGATGAGGATAGTCCATCAAATGACCATTGGTGCCACAGTCTGCATGACGCTCGCGCTCGCCGGATGCGGAAGTACAGACAGCACGAGCGGTACCAGCTTTCTCTATAAGAACCTTCCCGTCGCGGACGGCAGTGCCATGGCGGGAGAAGGCCATACTGTCCTCTTCAAGGGAAGCCCCCTGGCTCTTTCGGGAACCGGCATCAAAGTCGACGATCCCCTCCGAGAGGTGAAACTGACACAGACAGACCTTTCGCTCATCAACATCTCCGACGCAAAAGACAAAGTCCGCATCATCAGTGTCGTGCCGTCGCTCGACACGAAGGTATGTGAACAGCAGACCCATTATCTGAGCGAGAAGAACAAAGGCCTCGACAAAACAGTTGAACTGGTGACCGTGAGCATCGATACTCCCTTCGCACAGAAGCGATTCGCGGAAGAGGCCAAGATTCACAACGTGACCTTCCTCTCGGATTATCGAGACGCCGAATTCGGGAAGACATACGGACTTTTCCTCCAATCCCCCCACCTCCTGGCGCGCACCGTCATGGTCATCGACGCCCACAACACCGTGCGGTATCTGCAAATTACTCCTGACCTGGGCCAGTTGCCTGACCTGGATAAAGCCTTTGCCGTGGCCAAGTCATTGACGACCACAAGCTGATAGAGGCAACGCTACAATTGAGATAGGGGAAGGAACCTCATTCCTTCCTCAACCTTAATCTAAACCTCAGAACTCTCTCACAAGGAACTCATGGCGCTGTACGACATGCTGGTGATTGGAACGGGACCTGCCGGTCAAAAGGCTGCGGTCCAGGCTGCCAAGCTCGGAAAGAAAGTCGGCATCATCGAGCGCAAAGAAGTCGTCGGCGGCGTCTGCATCAACACCGGCACCATCCCCAGCAAATCCCTCCGCGAAGCGGCCCTGTATCTTTCAGGGTTCCGCCAACGCACCCTATATGGAGCGGAATATCGCCTGAAACAGACGATCACGATCGACGATCTCACTTTTCGCGCCAACCACGTCATCCGGAAGGAAATTGAGGTCGTGCAGAACCAGATGGCGCGCAACCACATCGATCTGATCTTCGGAGAGGCCCGTTTCGTCGATCCCCATCAACTCCTCATTCGACATGCCGGCACGTCGACGGCACATCGTGCCCACGTAATTCTCATCGCGGTGGGAACTGAGCCGGCGAGACCAGCCGACATTCTCTTCGATGATCATACGATCATCGATACCGACGGCATCCTATCGCTCAAACATCTTCCGACATCGATGGTCATTGTCGGGGGCGGCGTGATCGGCACGGAGTACGCGTCAATCTTAGCCACGCTGGGTGTGCCCGTCACTCTGATCGACAAGCGACCACGTTTGCTGGAATTTGTCGACGCCCAAATCATCGAGGCCCTGCAACAGCAAATGGCAGACATCGGTGTCACCCTCTGCCATGAAGAAGAAGTGGTCGCGATCCGGAAAGAGGCCGATGGACAGGTCACCGTCTCGCTGACGCATCGGACACCGATCACCACCGCGACGCTCATGTATGCGATCGGTCGCATCGGCGCCACAAAGAACTTGAATTTGGAGGCCGTCGGCATCAAACCGGATAATCGAGGCCGCATACTCGTGAACGAACACTTCCAAACATCGGTGTCCCATATCTACGCGGCCGGCGACGTCATCGGCTTTCCCGCCTTGGCATCTACCTCCATGCAGCAAGGACGCCATGCCGTCTGCCATGCCTTTGGCTATCCCGACCACACTGACACGGGCCTCCTGCCCTATGGGATCTACGCCATTCCGGAAATCTCGATGGTGGGGCCGAATGAGGAAGATCTGGTAAAGGCTGCGATTCCCTATGCGGTCGGCATTGCACGCTATCGGGAAATTGCCCGGGGACAACTCATTGGCGATGAAACCGGCATGCTGAAGTTGCTGTTTCATCGCCACACCCGCGCTCTCCTGGGAGTCCACGCGATTGGAGAAGGAGCCACGGAACTCATTCACATCGGTCAAGCCGTCATGGCGTATCAAGGCCGGATCGATTATTTCGTCGACACGGTGTTCAACTATCCGACCCTGGCGGAATGTTATAAAGTTGCCGCGCTGGACGGGATCAACCGTATGCCAAGGCCATGGCCCCAGCCACCGAAGGATCCTGAAACCTGAGTGCTGAAGCGTCTCTTGCACGCACCAACACAATCTTCAATCTTGAAGAGGACACGATGTCGTTTTCCAACCATCTGCGTAAGCTCGCCCAACCGATTTGGAACGCGCAGCTCACCCATCCGTTCGTCGTCGCATTGGGGAACGGGACCTTGCCGGAGCGCAAATTCAAGTACTACATCCTGCAAGACGCACGGTTTCTCGGCGATCTCGCCCGTGTGTTTTCAGCCGGAGCGCTCAGAACGCCGGACTCAGAATCGGCACTGCGTCTGACGAAACTCGCCGAAGAAACCATTGTCGTCGAACGCAGTCTCCACGAAGGGTACGGATCCCGGTGGAAGATGAGCGCCAAACAGATGAGATCCGTGCCCATGGCGCCGACGAACTACGCCTACACCAGGCACATGCTCACCGTCGCGCATACGGGCTCGGTCGCGGAGATCACCGTCGTCGCCCTCCCTTGCGCCTGGATTTACTGTGTCGTCGGGCAACATTTCTTGAAGCACGGCCCGCCGAAGAAGAATCATCCTTATCGTGACTGGCTCATGCTCTATGCCTCACCCGAATTCGCCGAGGTGCAGCGTTGGATGAGAAAAAAAGTCGATCAGTGGGCCAAGACCGCGGGCAAAGAAGAAACGCGGCGGATGGAGGAATCGTTCGTCATCAGCTCGCGGTATGAATGGATGTTCTGGGAAATGGCGTGGAACGAGGAAAAGTGGCCGGTGTAATGGGTGAAGGACGGGCCAGAGCTGGAAGGCTCTCTCCGCTTGAAGCCACAGAGCGCCGTTGGCCGCTCTACGCTTCGCCTCCTCTTGGCGCCGAAAACTTGCAACCCCAGAGCTTCGCTTAGGTGTTGCTTCGGACATTCGTCGCCACCGCCTTCGGCAGACGCTGCAGCTCAGCATGAGCGGTCATCCAACGGCGCTCTGATAACGCTCCGAGAGCCTCCCAGCCCTGGCCCTAAAATTGGGCACCGGTCGATGGGGAGAGGGAAGGGAAGAAGGGTTGCTGCGGACAGAAACCCGGCTCAGCGCCACCCGTCGAGTCACGACGTGCCAGATTGGAAAGAGAAAAAAGACGGGAGCGGATGAAGGGGCAGACTGTCTCGCGTACTCCCAGAGTTCCCACGATGAAACGGTGGTCGCTCGATGCGCACAGTCCGAGCCAGTCCCGCCCTCGCCCTAAGACGAGTCTGGCCAAAGGGGTAAGGAGAGAAAGCGAGGGCTCCCGTCGGTCGCGCGCACGTACCGGGTTATCTCAGCTCACCTGCTGGACAGGCCGTCTCAGCTGAGTATAATGTGCGCCAACGATGAAGTGATTTCTTGTCTCAAGGGATATTTCCATAGAAATGAACCGTCTGCTGCTCACGATCCTGTTTGCCTCCGCGACTCTCTGGACCCTTCCAGTTCACGCAGCCTCGCCTTACGAGGAAAGCCTGAAACAACTGGCGGAGGGGCTGGTCTCTGATGCTGTAAAGGTGAAGAGGGAACGCCTGGCAGTCATGGACTTTACAGATAACAAAGGCACAGTCACACCGATCGGACAATTTTTGGCAGAAGAGTTGGGTACGCAGATCCTGGTCGGCGGCGAACTCAAAGTTGTCGATCGCGCCCTGGTGAACTCGACGTTGAAGAAATTCCACGTAACGCAGCTTGAACCGGCTCAAGCTAAAGCCGTCAAGCGGGCCGCCAAGGCGGTGCGTGCCGACGTGTTTGTTACCGGATCCTATCTCGAATCACCCAAAGATTTCCGGGTGACGCTGAAACTGCTCAACCCCAGCACGGTGCAGTCACTGGGTGCCACGCGCGGCACTATACCAAAAGTCGGCCCGCTGGCGGAAATGATCAAGGAGGCGAACAAACCGCCTGTCGTTCATGTGGATGCCTCCGCCAAGTCAGCGCCACCGCCGGGCCTCGGGTTCCACAGCAATGAATATTATCAACTGATCGTGACGGCTCTGCAGAGGCGGGATAAACAGGTCACCGCCGATCTGACGATTGAGAACATATCCTCGCGTGATGTCAAAGTCTTGTGCCTGCTGCAAGACACGATGCTCGAAGATGACCATGGCGCACAGTGGAAATTGGAGGCGAAGGACAATCGTGAAGGTCTCTGCATGCGCGGCCTCGAGCTTTCTCCACGAGAAAAGGACCGGACAGTGCTGACATTCTCGGCTCCGGCGGACACAGATGGAAACCAATTTATCTTTCACTATCACGAGAAGGCGCCACGACGAGACGCCCAGTTCTCCATCGAGGGCCTCAAGGTCGAATCCGCTGGAGCCCCTCCAGCAGCATCCGACTCTGTGACACCACCTTCCAATTGATACCTCATATGGACACACCTTCAATTAAACAAGTCTTGACGATCGCAGGCTCTGATTCCGGTGGAGGCGCGGGGATCCAAGCTGATATCAAAGCTATGTCGGCCAACGGCGTGTTTGCCATGTCGGTGATCACCGCCATCACTGCGCAGAATACCGAAGAGGTCACCGACGTCTTCGAGTTGCCAACCTCGATCATCGCAGCGCAAATCGATGCCGTGTTCGACGATTTCGACGTGGCTGCGGTCAAAACCGGGATGTTGTCCTCTACGGCAATTGTTGAAATCATCGCCAAACTTCTGAAGCCTCAGAATGTTACGAATCTGGTAGTGGATCCGGTCATGATCTCGAAAACGGGCCATGCGCTGCTCAAGCCGGAGGCGATCGACGCGATGAAGACTCAACTCTTCCCCTTAGCGCTGCTTGTCACCCCGAACATCCAGGAGGCCCAGCAACTCTCCGGCATCGAGATCAAGACGCTCGCCGACGCACGCCGGGCCGCCAAGGTCATTCATGGATTCGGCTGCAAGCATGTGTTGATCAAAGGGGGGCATTTGCCGGCAGAACGAGCCACTGATCTGCTCTATGACGGACGGTTCTTCAATGTATTCAAGGGAGAGTTCATTGATACCCCCCACACACATGGCACCGGCTGCACGTTTGCGTCTGCGATCGCCGCCCATCTCGCGCGAGGTAAGTCCGTGAACGATGCCGTACAGACGGCCAAGATCTATCTCACCGAGGCCATCCGCCATAGCCTGGCAATCGGTCACGGAACCGGGCCCACCAACCACTTTTACTTCCTCGAATCATAGGTGACTTTGGAAAAAGTAAGCGATAGGCAGAACAGCAGTTCGATGGTCTGCACATCGTAGACAACAGAAAAAGCGTGTACAGGATGCTCAAAAATGCCAGATTTCTCACCCCGCCCAACCCCAGCGCCAAGACGCGCCGTTCCGCGGGCAAGGCCGCAGACGATGAAAGCACCGGAGGCGTAGCATTCGTCACCCGCCCATCCCGAGCTGCCAGGACAGCTCGTTTCCCAAGTGGGCTACGTTGAGGAT
>JBBRRM010000144.1:0-7607 GCA_038275915.1 Nitrospirales bacterium | reverse complement strand
TCCGCAACGAATGACCGCGGGCCAGCCCCAGACTCAAGGTTTCACGTTCTTCGGCACTCATGTGTCTATAGGATCTCGTTCGCATGGCAACACCGTAGCCCATCAGGGCTTGCAGTGTTGCACTTGGAGTTAGAACTCAAGAGGTATGAAATGACGGAGCAAGACGAACACAAAGCGAAGATGGCACGGTTGAAGGCGTCGGTGGATCGGCGCATTGAGGCGGCACAAGAAGAGAAGGGCTTGTTGATTGTCTATACGGGCGCCGGCAAGGGGAAGACCACCGCCGCGCTAGGCATGGCGCTTCGCTGTATTGGCCATGGCTTGAAGGTGGCAGTGGTGCAGTTCATAAAGGGGGCAATCGATACGGCAGAGGAACGGGCGTTGAAGTCATTTGGCGATCGCGTCACCTTTCTTCGCATGGGTGAAGGGTACACGTGGGAAACCCAAGATCGGGATCGAGATACGAAGTTCGCCCAACAAGCTTGGACCGCGGTCTGCGGCTTCCTGCGCGATCCGTCCTATGCGATGGTCATTCTCGATGAATTCAACATCGCTCTCCAGCACGACTATGTCCGACTTGAAGACGTGTTGCCGGTTCTGCGCGACAGGCCTCCCATGCAGCATGTTGTGGTTACTGGTCGTGGCGCCAAAGATGCGTTGATCGAGGAGTCCGATCTCGTCACGGAGATGAAGCAAGTGAAACATCCCTTTCGAAAAGGCGTGAAGGCGCAGCAGGGAGTGGAGTTCTAATTGGTTTGAGCCAAAGATAGGAGCATTTGTTACCGATGAGAGGGCCGGTCACTAAAACTTGCGAACATTGCAAGCAAACCTTCGAATGTGGTCAATACGGCTGCTGGTGCGGACAAGTGGGGATTACTGAACCGCAGATGGACTGGATTGCGGTTCGTTTTCAAGATTGCCTCTGCCCTGCCTGCTTGAAGATGGTCAGCACTGGTGCACTCGAGGCGTTTCCCATCGCGCCGGTGAATCCGACCGGTGCTGAGTGAGGCGCATTCCATGACAGTCATTGTGAGCCTCTGCTCAAGGAGCGTGGTATGAGTCTGCAGCCTGATACCATAATTCACAGTAATGGTAAGTTTTCCGATCATGAGAGGGCGGCCGTTTACCGAGTGATTTTCGAGCGGCGAGATGTACGCCGGAATTTTTTGCGGAGGCCGATAGCAGACGATGTGCTTGCGAGGATTTTGACTGCAGCGCATCACGCCGGGTCTGTGGGGTTCATGCAGCCGTGGGATTTTGTGGTTATCCGTCAACGCACGACAAAGCGCGCCGTGAAGCAACTGTTCCAGAAAACGAATGCACAGGCAGCCATGCGCTATGAAGGCGCTCGCGCGACTCTCTATCGGAGTCTGAAGCTCGAAGGAATCGAAGAAGCGCCGGTCAATATCGGTGTGACCTGTAGCCGTCAGCGGGGTGGCAAGCATGTGCTGGGGCGATCCACTGTTCGCGATACGGATTTGTACAGCACCTGTTGCGCCATTCAAAATCTCTGGCTTGCCGCACGGGCGGAAGGCATCGGGGTTGGATGGGTCAGCATTTTGGACCACGGATCATTGAAACGGGTGCTGGGGATCCCCAGGCCGGTCAAAGTGCTTGCCTATCTCTGTCTCGGCTACGTATCAGATTTTGCGACACGGCCTGACCTGGAAACGTCGGGGTGGCGAGCCAGGATTCCGGTGGAGCAACTTATTCACTACGAGTCGTGGGGAAATACAATACAGGACGACAGGAGGAACGGTGATGCGCATCACAAAGGTGTACACGAGGACCGGGGACGCGGGAAAAACAAGGCTGGCCGGAGGGCAGCAGGTGTGGAAGGACAGTCTCCGGGTTGAGGCCTATGGCACGCTCGATGAGTTGAATGCGGTGGTCGGGGTTGTCCGGGTCATAAATGCCGAGACGGTCGGGGGGCGCATAGCGGCTGAACAGCTCGAAGAGGATCTCCAATGGATCCAGAATAAATTGTTTGATATCGGCGGAATCCTTGCGACGGTCCCGGGCCAACAGTTCAAGAACATGCCACAGGTTTCGGAGAAGGACGTGACGAAGCTCGAGAAAATCATCGATCGTTGTCAAAAAGATCTGGCACCGCTCAAAGAGTTCATTCTGCCCGGTGGAGGAAAGGTGTCGGGGTTTTTGCATCAGGCGAGGACGGTCTGCCGCCGTGCAGAGCGGGTCTGTGTGCATCTTTCGAGGGAAGAGCCGGTCGATGCGGTGCATATCAAGTTCGTGAATCGTCTGAGCGACGCTTTGTTTGTCCTCGCCCGCTGGGCTGCCAAGACCCAAGGGGAACCGGAATTTCTCTGGCAGCGTGATGTGAAGAAGGTCGCCGGCTGAGCGCATGAAGAAGACACGCAACGGTCGTTCGAAGCTGATTCTCGTGCTCGGCGGTGCCGCGTCCGGCAAGAGCCAAGCAGCGCTTGATTTAGCAGGTCCTGGAAGACCCAGAGCCTTCGTGGCAACAGGCCAGGCGCTGGATCGGGAGATGAAGATGCGGATTGAGCGACATCAGGCCACACGCTCGTCCGATTGGGAGACGGCGGAAGTTCCTGTTGATCTTGCCAAATGGTTTATTAAGAATGGCCTTGGTTATCACATAATTGTGATTGATTGCCTCACGTTATGGTTGAGTAATTTACAAGGTCGACGCCTGCACAGTCCCGTGTCCGAAGCCACGATTGACTTGCTTCACGCGATTCGGACAACGCGGGCTCGTGTCGTGATCGTAAGCAACGAATTGGGTCTGGGGCTTGTGCCTGCGACGAAGACTGTTAGAGGGTTTCGCGATTTGGCGGGACGGGTCAATCAACAGGTGGCAGCAGAAGCAGATGAAGTCTATTTGACGATCAGCGGGCTTCCGTTGCGATTAAAGTAAAAGGAGTGTGGAGGATGGCGTCTCGCGAAACCATAGACCGGATTCAGCCGACCGACCCCCGACTCCTCGCACAGGCCCAGGCGCGGCTCGATCGGTTGACGAAGCCGATCGGCAGCCTGGGCCGACTCGAGGAATTGGCCGCACGCTACGTGATGATCACGGGTGAGATGAAGCCGACGGTTCCGCGCGGAGCGGTCTTTACCTTTGCCGCCGATCACGGCGTGACGGTGGAAGGGGTGAGCGCCTATCCTTCCGCAGTGACTCCTCAGATGGTCTTGAATTTTCTGCGCGGGGGCGCCGGCATCAATGTGCTCGCGCGCCATGTTGGCATTGAGGTTCGCGTTGTGGACATTGGGGTGGCCTTCGATTTTGGAGCGGCGCCAGGACTCGTTCATAAGAAGGTCATGCCCGGTACGAAGAATCTTCTGGTGGAACCGGCGATGAGCCCCGTCCAGGCAGAGCAATCGCTACAAGTAGGGATTGATCTGGCCACTGAGGCCGCTCGGCAGGGAATCGGATTGATCGGGACCGGAGAGATGGGAATTGGCAACACGACCGCCAGTTCGGCGATTACAGCCGTGATGACAGGTCGGTTGGTCTCAGAGGTGACGGGACGAGGAACGGGGATCGACGATGCGAGTCATGCACGAAAAATTGACGTCATTCAACGTGCGCTCGATTTTCATCGACTCGATCCGACGAATGCGATGGAGGTGCTTGCTAAGGTGGGCGGGCTGGAAATCGGTGGCCTGGCCGGATTGATGCTCGGCGCGGCGGCAGCTCGTGTGCCGGTCGTGCTAGACGGGTTCATCGCCGGAGCAGCCGCCTTGATCGCCGTGGGTCTGCAGCCGCACTGCAAAGACTATCTCATCGCATCCCATCGGTCGGTGGAACGAGGGCATCAGGCGATGTTGGATCATCTTGGACTGAAGCCGCTGTTCGACCTCGATCTTCGCCTGGGAGAAGGCACCGGCGCCTGTCTCGGCATGAGTTTGGTCTTCGCCGCGATCAAGATTCTCACGGAGATGGCCACATTTGATGAAGCCGGCGTGTCGGAGCGCAACACATGACAGCGGTGCTGCGAACGTTTCTGTTCGCCTGGCAATTCCTCACGGCGGTGCCACTGAGTTGTGCGACGCACGATGCCAAGCCGGAGGAGTTGGCTGCCTCCATGAGTTGGTATCCTGCCGTTGGTGGTCTCCTCGGCGCATTGCTGGCCGCAGCAGATCTGCTCTTGGCGCGTATCTTTTCTACTCCTGTCACGAGTCTGCTCTTGATGCTCTTGCTGATCGGCATCACACGTGGCCTTCACCAGGACGGTCTGGCCGATATGGTGGATGGTCTGGCAGGCGGCCGGACTCCTCAGGCTCGGCTGACTGTCATGCGGGATGGACGGGTCGGTGCGATCGGAGCCACCGGGCTCTTTCTCGCACTCGGGCTGCGATACGCCGGGCTGAATGCGTTGCCGGCCGGAGAACACATCGCCTTTTTGATCGGCATGCCGGTGGTCGGCCGATGGGCCATGGTGATGGGGGCCTTCCATGCACCCTATGCCCGGTCGGAAGGAGGACTAGCCCAACCGTTCCTTGCACATTTGTCCTGGCAACATCTGTGTGTGGCGACCATCACGGCAGGACTTGTGCTGACGCTATTGTTGGGACCATGGCCGGCGTTGTGCTGTCTTCTGATCGGCACTGTGGTTGTCCGTCTTTCCACGGCCTGGTTCTATCGCATGTTCGGTGGCGTCACGGGTGACTTGCTCGGGGCGACGAACGAAGTTGCAGAGATTCTTTTCATCGTGATCGTTCCCGTGGTGCTCTTCCGATGACCGGAGGTGAACTAGCGGTGGCTTGTCTCTTAGATGCGATGGTCGGAGACCCACGCTGGTTTCCACATCCGGTGCGAGGGATGGGAGCTCTCGTCAACTGGTGCGACGAGCGCGTCTATCAACTCCATCTATCTCCTGCCAAACAACGGATGATCGGTATGCTGCTGGCTCTCGCCTTGCCCGCCGGAGCCTATGCGGCCGGGGCCTTACTTATCTGGTTGGGCAGCTCGGCCGGTCCCGTATGGGGAAGCCTTATCAGCGTGGTGCTGGCCTGGACCACGCTCGCAGCTCGGGATCTTCATGACCATGTCGCATCCGTACAACGGTTTCTCGAAGCCGTCTCCTTGACGGAAGCTCGATCAGCAGTCGCCAAGATTGTCGGACGCGATACGGAGGAGATGAGTGAACCGGAAGTCGTTCGCGCAACCATAGAAACCGTTGCAGAAAGCACGGCTGACGGCATTATTGCGCCATTGTTCTATCTGGTCCTGGGGGGAGCTCCGTTGGCGCTCGCGTATAAGGCGGTCAGCACGTTGGACTCGATGATCGGCCATTTAGACGACCGATACCGCTGGTTTGGCTGGGCCTCAGCACGATTGGATGACGTGGCAAATTTTCTTCCGGCTCGCCTCTCGGCGCTTTTGCTGGTCCTGTCCGCGGGAATTGTCTCTCGATCGTGGCCCGTGATGCGGCGTACCTGGCACATTTTGCTTCGCGACGGGGGGCATCATCCAAGCCCGAACAGTGGACGCCCGGAAGCTGCGATGGCCGGCGCCTTGGGGGTGCAACTGGGCGGGATCAATCGCTATGACGGATTTCCTATTCAACGCCCATGTCTTGGTGATCCTGATCAGCCCCTGACAAGGGCTCATATCGGTATGGCGTTGACGCTCATGCTCGGGGCAAATCTCCTGGGAGTCCTCCTGAGCATTGGCTGGCTCCTGATGGTGAAAGGATGACGCAGTCCACTCACGGCGGTAATGTCTATAAGATTGCCAGGGAACAGCACATTCCCGCTGATCGAATCGTGGATTTTAGCGCCAGCATCAATCCGCTGGGTCCTCCCACAACGGGACTCCGTGTGATTCGCTCTGCGCTCAAGCAGATCGTGCACTATCCAGATCCCGATTGTTGGCAGCTCCGGCAAACGTTGGCACAACGATGTGACGTCGATCCGGATATGATCCTCGCCGGGAATGGTTCGACCGAACTGATTCATCTCCTGCCCCGCGCGCTATCGATCCGTTCTGCGCTCATCATTGGTCCCACGTTTGAGGAGTACGCGCGCGCGCTCATGGATGCAGGAAGTTCAGTCGTGTACGTTCATGCCAGGCGCGATGAGCGCTTTTGCCCTCCATTAAAAGAGGTTCTACGACAGCTCTCTTCAAAACGTTCAAAATTCGACGCGGTGTTTTTGTGCAATCCCAACAATCCGACCGGCCAGGTGATGAGCCGGCTGGCTGTGCGGGAGCTTGCTGAGGCCATCGATCGACAGCAGGGTTGGCTGATCGTGGATGAGGCCTTCATCGACTATTGTCACACACAATCTGTCGTTTCTATGCTGCGGGCACATCCGCGCATGATCGTGTTACGCAGTCTGACGAAATTCTATGCCATGCCCGGGCTGCGGATTGGCTATGTGGTTGGGGCCAGCAAGGTCGTCGATCGGCTGAAGGATCGCCAGCCGCCTTGGTCGGTCAATTCAGTGGCCCAAGAGGTTTCCTGCGCGATAGTGCAAGATTCTGTCTACGTGAGCCAAAGCCGCACATTCATGAAAATCGAACGATCGCGATTCATGCGTGGGCTTCGGTCCTTATCCGGCCTGCGCGCGTACTCATCCGCTGCGAATTTTCTGTTGATCGAGCTTCCGGCCTGGACCTGCGCCGGCGAGGTGACCGATCGACTGGCTGTAGAGGGGTTGCTCGTCCGAGACTGCTCGACATTGCCAGGCCTGAGTGCGCAGATGATTCGTGTGGCGATCAGGACCGCAAAAGAGAATCGACGGTTG
Source organism: Nitrospirales bacterium (assembly GCA_038275915.1). Lineage (GTDB taxonomy): Bacteria > Nitrospirota > Nitrospiria > Nitrospirales > Nitrospiraceae > Palsa-1315. The sequence goes on along the minus strand of JBBRRM010000144.1, from coordinate 875 downwards.
ATTTCAGCCCTTGGTGACTGCCTGAGGAAAGGACAGTCATGAAGAAGCGAAGCAGGTGCGGGTTGCAGACTGCCTTTCGGGTGAGTCGAAAGACGCTCATCGTCGACCTGGGGGGCCTTCGGTCAGTTCTCTCATCCGCTCCCAGAGCCGGTGGGATTACGCGGGCCAGATATATCTTGAACCATCAAGTGCCCGCCAAGCCGATGGGCAGGGATGATCGTGGCCTCGGTACCGGCGTGCGATGTCCAGACCCCGCCAGAACGTTGAGTAAGCTCGCCATTTCTCTCGGCATTCGCGATAAGTTCGTGGGTCTCATGACTGCCGTGTCGCTCGCGGATTTAGTCACGGTACGAGAGACCTATGACCAGGTTTGGGTCGAGGGATTTGTCACAGTCGGGATTTCGAACGCCGTACAGGCGGGGGAGCCGGTGACGCCGAGTCAGCGCAGCAGTAGCGCTCACCCTGGCACGATCAACCTGATCTTGGTAACCAACGCTCGTCTGTCCGCTTCGGCAATGGTGGGAATGGTCCAGGTGGCGACTGAAGCCAAGACTGCAGTCATGATGCGCGCGAAGGTGAAGAGTTGGACCGGTCGTCCCGGGGCAACCGGAACCGGCACAGATGCAGTCGTCGTTGTGAGTGGGAATGGACCTCCGATGAAGTACAGTGGAACTCACACCGTCCTGGGTGAACTCGTCGGGCGCGTCATTGGGACGGCTGTCACAGCAGGGCTGGCCCGCTATATGCGTTGGCATGGCCGTGGTACACCACACAACCGCGCGATGAATCTATGACAACGTCTCATACCCCTGTCAAAGCCCTTGCCATCCTTGGTACCGGCTCCGATGTCGGAAAGAGCCTTATTGTGGCCGGGA
>JBBRRM010000143.1:0-7618 GCA_038275915.1 Nitrospirales bacterium | reverse complement strand
ATCGACGACAGGGCGCGGGCGTCTTTGAGGAGCGTGGTGATGTCGTAGAAGAGAATGCCTGGCTTGGGAAAGTCGGGAACTTCACGAATGAGGGCGCGATAATTGACGGCGGTCATCGATCAGAGCAGGTCGGATTGTGTCATGGTTCTGCGTTGAATGGTATGGCGCAAACGCGCCAACGCGGCCATTTCAATCTGCCGGACCCGCTCACGGGTCAACTCCATCTCCCGGCCGATCTCTTCTAACGTCTTGGCCTCACTCCCATCGAGCCCAAAGCGCGCCACAATAACAGTTTGCTCCTTCTCTGGCAACTCCCGTATCCACTCCATCATCTCCGTCCGACGCATGACCCCTTCGGCCGTGTCGGCGGGCGACATACACCCGGGATCTTCAATCACATCGCGCAAGAATGTATCTGCACCGTCGTTGATCGGACTGTCCAACGAACAAGTCGTACGGACCACTTGCCTGAGGTCCAGCACTTCTTCTTCCGTCATCTTCAACTTCGCCGCCATTTCCGCCGCGGTCGGTTCTCGTCCCAGCGTCTGGACGAGTTGCTCCACTTTGCCGAGATAGCGATTCAGCCGTTCGACGACATGCACCGGCAGCCTCACGAGCTTGGCCTGATTGATAATGGCTCGTTCGATGTACTGCCTGATCCACCAGGACGCATAGGTGCTAAAGCGAAACCCGCGCTTATAATTGAATTTTTCGACGGCCTTAATGAGCCCGAGATTGCCCTCTTCGATGACATCGGAGAAGGGAAACCCTCGATGCATGTATCGCTTACCGATACTGATCACCAGACGGAGGTTTGATTCGATCATCTCTTGGCGCGCTTGTTCGTCGCCCGCCATGATTCGCTTCCCCAGCTGCTGCTCTTGTTTAAACGTCAGCAAGGTCGAATGACGGATCTCGCGCAAGTAACACTTGAGGGTGTCCAAGCCTTCGGAGCGGCGGCTCGGCTTTTCTTCGTCGACCGACGACTCCTCAACATCCGGCGACGCGACGGTGTCCTCATCGTCATGATCGACGACGCGTCGGCGCGCTTCGCCTAGATCGCGTAATTCTTCGCCCCCTCGCGCCATGTGTTCCTGTGCTCCTACTTATTCGCTCAATACCACACTTGAAAATCCGAGAATCGTCCCGTCGCCCGACTCCATTCCACTTCAACGGCTGTCACTCGCGAGGCCGGCGGTCCCTTCCTGATCTCCTCGATGAGCACCAAAATCTGGTCCTGAGGACCCTCAACTTCAAGTTCGACCCGGCCATCCTCCAGATTCCTGACACCTCCGCACAATCCTCGCTGGGACGCCACGCGCGCCGCAAACGCTCGATACCCGACTCCTTGGACTTTTCCCTTCACAAAGAGCCTCGCTCGCACATCTACCGGTTCAATCGGTTCGGCCATACATATGGGGTGGACTCTGGATTACGGAAGATGCCTATCTAACGAACGGATACTCTCATACCTCCACAGAGGCGTCACGCGTTTTGCGATTCTGCGCGGGAGAATCTCGCACAACTGTCTTGAAAAGAAAAGCAGGAAGTGCTGCGGAAAGTTCGATGCACGTCTGCATCGCTCACAATTCCAACGGAGGTGCGATGCCTGTTCACCCGAATTGATGGAGAGGTTGTTCTGAGTGGCGGTAGAAGCACTGCGGAAGGAAAGCCAGACCCCTTTGAGATGATCATTCGATCGCCCTGGATTGAGGCAGCAACCGGAACACGAACCACTCTTTTGGCAACCAGACAAGAGGCATCGAGGGCGTTGTGTCTGCGTGCGTGAGTCACGCAACAACGGTGAGGAGCACGCAACGGGAGCTCGCTGAGATTAAGGGAGGGGGAAACTGGGAGGATTCATTTGCCCGTATCAAATCCGATAAACAATGAGCGGGCGGCACGGGCAAGCGGGGATGACGGGCCTACTGGTGGTGACATCCGGCGCCTCAATTCGATACGTCGATAAAGAGGCACCGGTTCACACGAAGTGCGGTTTGGTCGGGGCGAGAGGATTCGAACCTCCGACCCCTGCGTCCCGAACGCAGTGCGCTACCGGGCTGCGCTACGCCCCGACAAAATCCACATTGCCAACAAGCGAGGGGGATTGTCTTACATCAGGGGGGCGAAACGCAAGCCATGGGCATCGGCCACCGCTTGACAGGTAATCTTGCCGCCCATCAGGTTCACTCCCTTTGCGAGTCCCCGGTCTGCCAGGACGGCCTCCTGCACCCCCTGCGAGGCCAAACGCAGCAGATACGGAAGCGTCGCATTCGTCAACGCGACAGTCGATGTTTTCGGAACAATGCCCGGCATATTGGCGACACAATAATGGAGTACGCCATCCACAACATAGACCGGATCCGAATGGGTCGTGGGTTTCGTGGTCTCGAAGCAGCCGCCTTGATCAACGGCGACATCTACTATCACAGCTCCCGCCTTCATGCGCGCCACCAATCTGCGCGAGACGAGTTTGGGCGCTCGAGCCCCGGGAACCAATACTGCCCCGATGACAAGATCTGCGGCCATGACCGACTCGTCAATTGCCGCTTGCGTCGAGGCGCGCGTGACAATTCGGCCACGATACAGTTCATCGAGGGCTGAGAGCCGTTCCAGGTCGAGATTGATCACCGTCACCTGCGCCCCCATACCGACAGCAATCCGAGTCGCCGCGCTTCCCACCACCCCGGCCCCGAGCACCACGACCTTCCCCGACTCCACGCCAGGCACACCGGCCAGGAGCAGCCCGCATCCTCCCTGCGTTTTTTCCAGATAGCGCGCGCCGATCTGCACCGACATCCGCCCAGCGATTTCACTCATTGGCTTGAGCATCGGCAATGTGCCGTCCTTCGCCTCGATCGTTTCGTAGGCAATCGCCGTGATCTTGCTATCCAGGAGGGCCGCCGTAAGATCCGGCAAGGAAGCCAAATGCAGATAAGTGAACAGGGTCTGACCCGAACGGAAGAGGTGGCATTCGGAAAGCAGGGGTTCCTTGACCTTCACGATAAGCGTCGATTGTTGAAAGAGCTGCTCTTTTGATTCTGCTATGGTGGCGCCGGCGCTCCGATAGTCCTCATCTGAGTATCCACTGCCGACGCCGGCCGACGGTTCGATCACGATAACGTGGCCGGCCTGACGTAATGCCCGCACTCCATCGGGCGTCACACTGACCCGATACTCATGATCCTTGATCTCTTTGGGGACCCCGATGATCATGATCCCTCCCTCTTCGCGAAATCGATCTCCAATACTCTCAATTCATTCTATCGATAACGGCTGTGAAAATGCACGGCCACCCCCCCGGCGATATTCTCTTCAGGTGGACAGTGCAAGAAGGCGTGGTGTAAGATTCGCACGTTCTTCAGCCCACGATTGACAGAGGGAGACTTTATGGATTCAGCAGCTGGGTCCTGCAACGCCTGCGGCGCCGCAGCCACCGCGCTCATGAAGTTATCGCTCGGGAAGGATTTTTTCGGTCGAACCTACGATCGCCTGTCCCCCTCGACCGATCAAAGCCCTAAATGGTACTGCGAAGGCTGCTCGATGCAGAAAAATATCCAGCGGGACTTTCGCGATATCCTAGGAGAGTTCGACAAGCTTGCGGCTGGCCAACACTCTTCCCTGTCCACCCGGGAAGAATTTCAACGAGCCTCGTTACGACTGCGAGAAATTTCAACGATCCTGAACGGCACGGCAGGGCGCTCCCCGTTCCTGACCTCCGTCGAGGTCGGACAACTCATTGCCCGCATGCAGACCGCTACGATGCGGGCCTAACTCGGAATCAACTCATGCCGGGATTCAAGCGACATATATTCGTCTGTACAAACCAGCGAAGCCCTGACGATCCCCGTGGAAGCTGCTCGAAGCTTGGATCCGAAGCGCTTCACGCCCGCTTCAAACAAGAAGCGAAGCGGCTGGACCTGAAAAACATCGTCCGTGCCAATAAAGCCGGATGCCTCGATCATTGTGCCCAAGGACCAAGCGTCGTGATTTATCCCGAAGGCGTCTGGTATCAAGTGAAATCAGAAGCTGACGTCACGGAAATCATGGAGCGCCATGTCGTCAAGGGCGAGGTCGTGACCCGTCTCATCATGCCTGATCACTCTGCTCCCACGAAACTCCCTCCGCTCAAATCGTAGTCTCGCACCACAAAGGATTGTGATGGCCGTGGAAGAAAAGTGGAAAGCCAACCTGGAAAAGGTGGCCTTCATGAAGCAGTTTCCGGGGTTACTCGGACACTGGGAAGCTATGGCAGGAAAAACCATTCAGGCTGTCATTCCGCTCAAAGGGAAACAGGGAGCCGCAGTACTGGTGTGCACCGATGGCACCTTTACCATTGTGCCTCCGATGGCGCCGGAGCCGTACGAGTTGGGCGAGGCATTAGCTGTGGCACGGACCCTCCTCGAGCCTACGCACCGGACGGCCTATGTGGAGTACGACCGACTAGTCAAGAAGGACAAAGAGGCCCTCATGTCTGCCAGGGCCGACAAGATTCTAGGAGCGATTCAGAACAATCTGGGACAGATCCCTGAGTTGAAAGATCGCTTGAAGAAACTTGTGAAGGAGTGGAAGTGAGCGATAGTCTCCCTAACAGAAACATGTTCGACATCTTTTCTCAAGGTCTCTTTGAAGGAGTCAAGCCTATGATGGTCATCCGCGATCACCTCGTCCGCCATCCGGATCGCTGCACGCACCAAGCCATTTGCGTTCCAATCTGCCCGACGAGTGCCTGGCTTTCAACGCCTCCCTACAAATTCGATCCCTCCCGCTGCCTGGAAAGCTGTCGCCTCTGCCTCGATGCCTGTCCCTCGCAAGCGATCTATGCAGTATTCAAAAAGGGAGAGAAGTTACTGGAACCGCAAAAAAAGTAAGTCGGATGTGATAGGGCCGGTCGCTTCCTCGCCTTCAGAGGGGCGCCGCACCTGTTCTCTTGGGCGGAAGTCTTCTGTGAATTTCCTCGTGGACTCAGTCTGCTCTAGTTTGCCTTCCCCACAGCAATTTCGCTTTGCCGACGAAGTCAGCGCCAAGTCCTGTACCCCTTAGCGACAGATCGATGGATCAGATCGTATTTGTCAGGCAAGCGCTGCGCCCTCACCACGCTCAATCTCGCAATGCAATTTCATCCAGCCTGCCGGTAGCCTGCGTCGCCATTTACTTTGATTTGGCCACGAAGGTTGTTTGGAGAAGCTCGCGGTCGAAGCCCGGTGCAATGGTCCCTGCACGTGCATACCGGTAGAGCACGACGTCGAAGATGGTCGACATCGTGGAGAGGACAAGCCCTAAGAGTGGGAAATAGAGGATGGCCAGGACCATGATCGCAATGGCAAGAATTGGGTGGGACACGATCATGCCGGCACCGATGATGAAGGCAAACACACCTGGGATGGCCCAGAAGAAGGAGAGCAGCCCAAACCCGAGACCTGATAAGAGATCTTCTCCCCAGGTTCTTCGAAGTAGCTGCACGGACTCTTGGATGGCATCCACCGGGCTCTTTCTTTCAGCCACCAATACGGGCACCACGAGAAATGTGGCGACGCTCCATGCCAAACCCAGCGCTCGCGCGACCATGCTCCCCACGAAACCAGCGCGACGTTCGATCGCAGTGAGGATGACCCCGATGGTTGCTGAGACCAACGCCCAGCCGAGAATCTGAGGGAAACAGGACAAGGCTTCGCGCAACCCGTCCAGAATCGTCGCCTGCTTTCCTTCCAATTTTCGCAAGACACAAATCGCGAGCGCGGCATTGAAGAAAATGGCGATCCCATAGGTCACCACATAGAACAGAAACATGCTGACATAGGACCATGACTCGTGCTGAAGAAAATCGTCAGAAACTGACGCTCCGGTCAGTGTCCCTAGAATCACAGGCACGGCAAACGAGGCTGTGAGGAACATCAAACAAGCAGAAGAGGCAATAGGCAGGAACAATAGAGTCTTGTCTTCCCTTAGAATCTGCCAGGACGCGGACATGATGGCTTGCGTCCGCGCAACCCTCTCAGTCCAGCTGCTATGAATCTGCATGCGCGCCCTTCCTGCTACAACCTATACGATCTGCTTCCGGAGTCGTCCCCAGTAGGCGGTGCCCACGTGGCCACAGGCGCCGGTGAGCGTTGTGAGCGCCATGATCTGATACACCTTGCTCCGGGGGATTTTAACTTTCACCGACGGGTTCAGGAGATCGGGTGAATTCATGACCAGCTTCAGTGACTCACCGGCCGAAAGAATCGGCCACATGCAAGACAACCGCAAACGAGTTTCATATCGCGGAATCGCCATGGCATAGAGCCAGCCTTGGTCGAGATGCTCTACAGCCATACGCACAAGTCTGCTCAGGACTGGTTGAAAACGTGCCCTGTTTCGCGGCTCCAGTAATTCGTGGGCGACGAGTCGGGCTTCAGCCAGCATAGGTTCCGGTATATAGCAGCGGCCCTTTTGGAGATCATGTGCCACATCTTTCACGATGTTCGTGAGCTGAAGACCCTTGCCAAATCGCACTCCGAACTCGGCCATGTCCCGAACCTTCCACGAGGCCAATGCCTTCCGGTGCGCACACATCAAATCAGTCCAGAATTCGCCCACGCAGCCAGCCACGTGGTACGTGTACCGATCCAGATCATCGAGTGTCTTGAGCGCTGTGAGCTCTGCCGCTGACGTACCGGGAAAGACGACGAGGTCCATTTCCATCCCTTCCGTCAGCGTGGTCATGAGTCGCTGGATTCGTCGCCTATCGTCCGTCGAAAAGGTCTGAAACATTCGGAAGCAATCTTCCAGTCGTTCAAGCAGGATACGCTCGGCAGAATCCTGTTGCATGGGTCCTACCGCCTGCCCGATCTCTCGAACTTGAGCCCAGGCAATCTGATCGCTCACGAACTGAGATTTGAGTTGGCCGAGTAGATCCAAACGACGCGGACGATCGATCAATTCCGTGTCTGCAATCGTATCCGCCGCGCGGGCAAACAGGTAGGCGAGGCTCACTTGATCGCGCACATTTGCAGGAACGACGACCAACGTCGTATAGAAGAGACGGGATACTTGCTTGAGGAGGTCGCGGAGTAATTCTTGCTTGGAGGCCTCTATGCTCGTAGCCACACTTATCGCACTTCCAGCTTGCCTTCCATCCCTTTGTCGCGATGGCTGGGCAACGGCCAGAGACGTTTGTCGCAATAAATGGGAAAGGTGCCAGGCTGAGTGGGTGTAAATTTAACGGTGGCTGTCTTGCCGGCGCTGACCTCCTGTTCGACGGATAGGCTTCCCGCTGGGTCCTTGATGATAAAATTGTGCGGGATAATCGTCGTCACACTGGTCAGCGTCAGTTCCACCGGCTTCCCCGATTCCACAATCAAATGGTTGGGGGCATACGAGTAGCTATCAAGAGTAATTGTGGCTCGCTGCACTCCGTCTGCCGCCACTGGAATTACCATAGGAGGGACGGAATGAGAAGGCTCCACTGCATTAACGATCGTCACGCCGACAGATGTCATCAGCCCGACAGTTGCCAACAAGTTGAGCAATCGCATAGGTACCCCCCTGTATGAGCCACTTCTAACAGGAAGGAGGGGAATGGGTCAACTTTGCCCATGAGTTTCATGCACTTGGAGCACCTTGACCTTGGTGACTT
>JBBRRM010000142.1:0-7634 GCA_038275915.1 Nitrospirales bacterium | reverse complement strand
ATGTCGGTGGTCATCAAGGCGGCCATGAACTCGGTCGGATAGTGCGTCTTCAAATAGCCCGTCTGATAGCAGACGACGGCATAGGCCGCGGCATGCGACTTGTTGAACCCGTAGCCCGCAAACTTCTGGATGAGTTCGTAGAGTTTGTCCGCCTTTTTGTCAGGAATCTTGTTCTTCTTGGCGCCCTCCAGGAATTGGGCGCGCAACTTCTCCATCTCCTCCGGTTTCTTTTTACCCATCGCGCGCCGGAGAATGTCGGCTTGACCGAGCGAGAAGCCCGCCACCTTATTGGCAATGGCCATCACCTGTTCCTGGTAGACGATGACCCCATAGGTATCTTTCAGGATCGGTTCGAGCTCAGGTACTTCGTAGGCGATCGGAATCTTGCCCTGCTTCCGTTTGATGAAGTCGGGAATCAGATCCATCGGGCCAGGTCGATAGAGTGCGATGATGGCGATGATGTCCTCGAAACGATCCGGTTTCAGGCCGGTCAGGAGATCGCGCATCCCGGAGCTTTCCAACTGAAAGAGCCCGATAGTTTTTCCTGAGGAAAGCAGGGCGAAGGTCTTGGGGTCGTCGAAGGGCACCTGCTCCATGATCAAGGGTGGCTCGCCGGGACGCCCCGCATTGATCAGGTCCTCGGCACGTTTGATCATCGTCAGGGTTTTGAGGCCCAGGAAATCGAATTTGACGAGCCCGATCTTTTCGACGTCCCCCATCGAATATTGTGTGACGATTTCGTCGTTGGCTCCTTTATACAGAGGGACATGATCCGTGAGCGGCCCTTCGGAAATCACCACGCCTGCGGCATGGGTTGAGGCGTGGCGGGCCAGCCCTTCGAGGGAGCGGGCGATGCCCATCAATTCTTTCACTCGCGTATCGGTCTCGACGAGATCGCGCAGTTTCGGTTCCTGATCGAGAGCCTGCTGCAGTGTGATGTTGAGTTGATTCGGGACGAGCTTGGCCACTCGATCGACTTCGGCATAGGGAATTTCCAACACGCGGCCCACATCCCGAATCGCGGCTTTGGCCCCGAGCGTCCCGAAGGTAATGATTTGGGCCACGTGGTCCTTGCCGTACTTGTCGACCACATAGTTGATGACCTCGCCTCGCCGATCCATGCAGAAGTCCATGTCGATATCGGGGAGGGATACGCGCTCGGGATTCAGGAACCGCTCGAACAAGAGGGTATAGACGAGGGGATCGAGGTCCGTGATACGCAGCGCATAGGCGACGAGACTTCCGGCGGCAGAGCCCCGGCCCGGTCCGACCGGGATGTTGCGCGAGCGCGCAAACTTGATGATGTCCCATACGATGAGGAAATAACCGGCGAACCCCATCGAGCAGATGATCGTCAGTTCTTCGCGTAGGCGAAGCTCATAGGTGACCGGCAGGATTTGGCTGGGTCTTTCTTTTAGTCGAGCCGCCAATCCTTCCACTGCCAGGCGCTCCAGGTAGGTTTCCCTAGTGAAGCCTTCGGGAACTTTGTATTGCGGGAGATGCGTCTTGTTCAACGCGAGTTGGAGATCGCAGTTGTCCGCGATTCGACAGGTATTGGCGACAGCATCTGGGAACTCCATAAAGGCGGTCGTGACTTCTTCCGTCGATTTGACATACAGCTGATCTGTATCGAACTTCATGCGATTTGGGTCGCTGATCGTCTTGCCGGTTTGCAGGCAGAGCATGAGCTCATGCGGGCGAAAATCTTCTTTTTTAAGATAATGGCAATCATTGGTGCCGACGAGGGGAATGTCCATTTTCTTGGCGATCTCGAGCAGACCGCTATTCGCGACTCGCTGGTGGTCTAACCCGTTCGCCTGGACCTCAAGGTAAAAGTGTTCCTTCCCGAAGATTTCCTGAAACTCTCCGGCCACAGCCATGGCGCCATCTATGTCTTTTTGCCCGATGAGGTAAGGGATCTCGCCGCTCAAGCAGCCGGAGAGAGCGATCAAACCCTCGTGGTGTTCTTTTAAAATTTCTTTATCCATCCGAGGCTTATAATAGAACCCTTCAAGGTATGCTTTGCTGACTAGCTTGATCAAATTCTGATAGCCGGTCAGGTTTCGAGCCAAGAGGATCAGGTGATAATAGTCGTTGTGAGCCAGGCCGCTGTCTTTGGCAGCTAACCGACTGCCAGGCGCCATGTAGGCTTCACAGCCGATGATGGGTTTGATGCCTGCATCTTTGGCTTTGCGGTAGAACTCGATGGCGCCGAACATGTTGCCATGGTCGGTCATCGCCACGGCCGGCTGGTGAAACGATTTGATCTGCTGGACGAGTGGCTCGATTTGATTCGCGCCATCCAGGAGACTGAATTGTGTATGGAGGTGGAGATGAACGAATTGCGACGCCACGGTGGGAATTCCTTTGCCGAATTCTAGTCAGTGGGAAGAAGGGAAGTCAATGAAGGCCGGTCACATCCAGTATCAGATCGGCGATGCCTGAGATGCTTCCCGATGTGAGCGCCCCGCATCATAGACGTTTGCCGTACTTCTGCTCATAGAGCTTTTTTGCCCCGGCAATCCATTTGTCCCGCTTGATGCGATCGGGAACAGTGTCGAGTTTGTCCGCGACCCGTTTCAAATCGGTGGCATCCCACTGTGCGACTTGCCGGAACGTCACGATACCCATATTGTTGAGCACTCGTTCGAAGGCCGGTCCAATTCCATGGATCTGTTTCAAGTCGTCTTTTGGCTGCGCCGTGGAAGATTTGGGTTGTCCGATCTGAAGTGTCAGTTGATTGCCGGCGGGTTGAATCGGGTGTGGCGCAACACTCCCGTCTGTGCGAATGCGAAGCGCTGCCCGGACTTCGACCAGTCGTTTCCTCAGGCGGTTGATCTCTTCTTCCTTTTCGTCGACCATCTTGGCCCGGCCGGCCATCTCCCTCTGAACCGATTCGAAGGCGTTGATTTGCTGCTGCAGGGTGGCGATGTGATGGTCTTTTTCGCTGAGTGATCGCTCGTGGAGGGTCAGCTGGGTTTGGAATTGTGCAAGGAGTTCGTCAAGCCTCTTCTGCAGTTCTTGAGCTCGGGTCGTTTCGGCACTCGCGCGTTGGGTGGCCTGGGTATATTTCGCTTCCCAGGAATCACGCGCCGCTTCTTGTGCCTTCAGTTTCTGTTCGAGCGGTGCGATCCCGGCGACTTTTCGATTTTGCTCGGCCAGTTGTCGCTCGATTTCATGGAGTGCGGTTCGGTGCTGCGTATCCCGTTCACTGAGTTGCACTTCGAGCCAATGGACTCGGCCTTGCGCCGGCTCCAACTCCTGAATTCGCGCATGAAGGCGATCGGCGTTGGCCTGGTGATGTTCCAGAGTCGCCAGGTGCTCACGCAGGGGGAGCAGTTCCTGTTCCTTGAGCGCGAGTGCCTGTTGCGCAGCTTCGAGTGCGGCCTGGGATTCCCGGACTTCCTCTGCCTGCGCCCGCAGGGACTGTTCGTTCTCGCTGACCTGTGCGAGGAGGCTCGCCTGTCCCGATTCCAATGCGAACACACGCTGCGTTGTTCCAGCCACCTCGTCCTGCAGCGCATGGATGCGTCCGTGGCGCGTGGCGAGTTCTTGCTCAGTGGACTGGTGGAACGCCTCCGATGCACTGATCTTGCTTTCGAGGATCTGGATTGCCGAGGCTTTGATTTTCAATTCGTGCTGAAGCTTTTCCAGCGTCTGCTCTTTGGCGCGCAGGGCCTCGGTGACGTCACTCAGGTGCTGAGCGAGCGGGCGGGCGGATTGGTGTCGCAACAGCCATCCGACTGCGCCGCCGATTCCCGCCGCGATGATCAGGCATCCCAGCATCTGGCCGATGAGCATGGTCATAGGTCACTACGTCCTTTCACCCGTAATTCAATGCGGCGGTTGTGCTGGAAGCCTCCCCGGGTCTGCGCCACGGACAGGGGCCGGGAGGCGCCATAGCCAACGGCGGTGAACTGGTTGGTCAGACCGTGACTGATGAAATACTGCCGCACGGCTTCTGCGCGGCGGCGGCTGAGTTCAAGATTATATTCCGGTGCACCATACTTATCCGTGTGGCCACTAATCTCAATAGCCGTGCGAGGAGCACGACGTAACAGCGTAATCAGCTGGTCTACGCTGGCGCGACCACGGGGGGTCATCGTCGTGGTATTCGATTCAAACTCGATGGCGGCGTGCGACAGGATCTCATTCAATTTCTTTTGAAGGGAAAGGGAGGGGGCGGGGAGCGGGGCCGCCAGAATATGGTCCTCCAGTTCGAGCCCTGAGCGTGTAAGTGGGGCAATATCTTGTAGCAATGTGGCTTTGGCACGATCGTTGTCGACGCGGCCACTCAGGACAATCGAACGACCGTCAATGATGATGGAACCCCGCTCCGTCATGTGTCTTAAGACGGGGAGGGCCTGGGCGACATTGTCCGTCCATGCCGCAGGTCCGACTCTGGAATCCACTGACAATTGATCGACCACTCGCCCGGGCGCCACGCCGTAGAGTTCTTGGGCTCGCCGAAGAATTGAGGCTTTCGTCGTCTCATTGGGAAGCGAGCCGCGGAGCGTCAGGATTCCATACTCTAACCGTGCATGAAAGGTCGCAGGGGTGAGCGACGTCGATGCTGCCGGTGGAGGAAGGTGACGGGGAAGGCAGAGCATGGCAAGGAGGGTAAGTGCAACAACACCTGCGCCAAGAATCGCTGCACGCATCATGAATCAACTCTCGGGCCGAGGGTGGCTGGTAGGTTCCGTGAACCTACCATACTGAGTTGGGTCATGCCAGGCAGGATTTGCGGGTCTGTCCGGCCCGATCCGGTAGGGTCGCGCCGGGGATGTATCGATCTCGATGCAACGGGGTCCTATCCCCCTTGTAAGGTGGATATCCATTTGCTATTCTTCGCCGCGCCTTCCGACTCACGTACCATCTATCGATTGTCTTCCAAGGGGTGATCTATGGCCGGCATCAAGCGGGCATTAATCAGCGTGTCAGACAGGACTGGTGTAGTAGAAATGGCAAAAGGGCTCGAGGCGCTGGGGGCCGAGATCCTTTCGACCGGGGGAACGGCAAAGGCTTTGCGAGAGGCCGGGGTGAAGGTCACGGATGTCGCGGCCTACACCGGGTCACCCGAGATTCTCGACGGCCGTGTTAAAACACTGCACCCCAAGATTCATGGTGGCTTACTTGGACGTCGTTCGGTCCCTGCCCATGTCGAGCAAATGGCGCAGCAGGGGATCGGACCCATCGATGTGGTCGTGGTCAACCTCTATCCGTTCGAGGCGACGATCGCGAAGCCCCAGTGTTCCTTTGAAGACGCCATTGAAAATATCGATATCGGCGGACCATCCATGCTGCGCTCTGCCGCCAAAAACCATGAGGATGTGTTGGTGGTCGTGGATCCGACCGACTACCCACGCGTGCTCGAGGGTGCAAAGGCAGGGACTGTGTCGCATGCATTGCGGCGCGAACTGGCGATGAAAGTATTTCAACATACGGCGCGCTACGACAGTCTGATTGCCGGCTATTTCGAAAAACAGGTGCAAGGCAGCGAGCTTAAGTTCCCGAAAATATTGTCGTTGCAGTATGAACGGGCAGAGCTTCTCCGTTATGGGGAGAATCCGCATCAGCAGGGGGCCTTTTATCGAGAGCTGCATTCCACCGAGCCATCGGTCTCTCGTGGGAAAATCCTGCACGGGAAGGCAATGTCGTATAACAATTTCCTGGATGCCAATTCGGCGCTCGAACTGGCGAAGGAGTATGACGAGATTGCCGTGGCCATCATTAAACACAATAATCCCTGCGGAGTGGCCCTGGGTACGACTCCGGTCGAGGCCTATGTGAAAGCCCGGGAGACCGATCCCATCTCGGCATTCGGCGGCGTCATTGCATTCAATCGCCCCGTAGATCTGGCTGCGGCGAAGGAAATCACTTCTACGTTTGTAGAAGTGGTCGTGGCGCCGGGATTTGCAGAAGACGCGCTCGCGGAACTGAAGCGCAAGAAGGATCTCCGGTTGCTCGATGTCGGGCCGCTTACGAAGGTGAAGCAGGAGGGTTTCGATCTCAAAAAATTGGTGGGGGGCTTGATCGTGCAGGATCGGGATCTCGGTATCTTGACCGATCTGAAAGCGCTCAACGTACCGACCCAGCGCAAACCGACGGATGAGGAGTATGCGGCCTGCGCATTTGCCTGGAAGGTGTGCAAACACGTGAAGTCAAATGCGATTGTCTATGCGAAGCCTGGGCAAACGGTAGGAATCGGGGCCGGCCAGATGAGTCGGGTGGATTCGGTCAAGCTCGCAGCGATGAAGGCCCAAATGCCGATCAAGGGTTGCGTGATGGCGTCGGATGCGTTCTTTCCGTTCCGGGATGGATTGGATGCCGCGGCGCAGGCGGGGATCACCGCGGTCATTCAGCCGGGCGGCTCGATTCGCGATGCTGAAATTGTCAAAGCCGCAGATGAACAGGGATTGGCGATGATTATGACGGCGATGAGACACTTCCGCCATTGACTGATGTTGAAACCGGCCTCCAGCTTCGTTCTCGGCTTGGCAAAATCCTCAACGTAGCCCCTCGGGGCAGGAGCTGGTCTGCAGCCCGGGGCGGGCGGGTGAGAAGGGTACGCCTCCGTTTTTGTCTTCGCCTGCGGCCTTGCCGGAAGGCCAGTTTGAACAACCGTTCCTCGGGCATCACTCCAGAAAACAATTGAGGAGTCAACGGTGAAGATCCTTGTCATCGGGAGTGGTGGACGCGAGCACGCCATGGTATGGAAGTTCGCGCAAAGTCCCCGCAATCCCACGCTCTATTGTGCGCCGGGCAATGCCGGGATCGCCTTGCTTGCGACCTGTGTCCTCCTCAAAGCCGACGATATTGCCGGACTCAAAGCCTTTGTACAGTCGGAAAAGATCGATCTGACCGTCGTCGGACCGGAAGCCCCGCTTGCCTTGGGAATTGTCGACGAATTTCGCAAATCGAAGCTCAAAATATTCGGACCGACGAAGGGTGCCGCCCGCATCGAAGCGAGCAAGGTCTTCTCGAAAGAGGTCATGGCCAGCGCGAAGATTTTGACGGCGAAGGCGCAAAGTTTTGACCGGGTCGCTCCGGCCTTGGCCTATCTCGATCAACATGAACTCCCCGTGGTAGTGAAGGCTGACGGACTAGCGCAGGGAAAGGGTGTAGTGGTCGCAACGACCCGTGAGGAGGCGAAACAGGCCGTTCGCGATTCGATGGAGCATGGGGTGTTCGGGCAGGCGGGGCAACGCGTCTTGATTGAGCAGTTCCTTGACGGCGAGGAACTGACGATCATGGCCTTTACAGATGGGCGGACGGTGGTGCCAATGCTGCCGGCGCAAGATCATAAACGAGTCGGGAATGGCGATACGGGGCCGAATACCGGCGGCATGGGCGCCTATTGCCCTGCGCCGGTCGGCACCAAGGCGTTGCGCGAACAAGTGACCCGGCAGGTCCTCTATCCCGCCGTCGAAGCCTTGTCTCGGATGGGTAGTCCGTTTCAAGGCGTGTTATATGCCGGGCTGATGATTGTGAACGGAACGCCGTACGTATTGGAATTCAACGCTCGAATGGGGGATCCGGAAACGCAAGTCGTGCTTCCATTGCTCAAGACCGATTTGCTTGAGGTAATGGAGGCAGTGGTTGAACACCGACTCGATCAGCTTAGCGTGGACTGG
>JBBRRM010000141.1:0-7638 GCA_038275915.1 Nitrospirales bacterium | reverse complement strand
TGGAGGACAGAACTGCAAGAGGGAAGAGAGGGCAGCCTGGTCGTCCTCCTGCTCGCGGAACGCGCACGCTCACACGAATTTTGTTCGACGCGCGCACTCGAGGATCAACCAGGCTGCCCTCGAAAAGGAAATAGGAAACTTGGAAGTTGCGCGTTTGAGGGAAGAGGGATCCACGATCCATGGACAGAAATGGACTCGCAAGCGTGAATTTGTCTGTGGGGAGGTGAGGCAACACCAGGTCGAGCAGGATATTCTCCCGCTCGACCTGGTGAGGACTGCAGTGCGAAGTTTATTTCGCAGGCACGATCTCGAGGAGTTCGACCTCGAAGACTAACGTTGCACCAGGCTTGATGCTGGGAGGCGCGCCTTTGTCTCCATAGGCGAGATTGGAAGGGCAGACCAATTTGCCTTTGCTGCCGACTTTCATCTGCTGAACTCCTTCTGTCCAACACTTGATCACTTGATTCAATCCGAACGTGGCTGGTTCGCCCCGCTTGACGGAACTATCGAACACAGTGCCGTCCGTGAGGGTGCCATGATAATGCACCTTCACCGTATCCGTGGGTTTCGGAGTTGGCCCCTTCCCTTCTTTGATGATCGTCAGGATCGCGCCGGACTCGGTTTTCTTGGCACCCGATTCCGCCGCGGCTTTCGCGAGGAACGTTGCCCCCGCCTTTTTTTCAGCTTCTGCGACGACCGAGGCGCGGGCCTGTTGCAGCTGTTGAATCTTCGGTCCGAACGTCTGGAGGTCGACTTTGGGGGGCCGTTTGAAGACCCCATCGCTAATGCCGGATTTCACGAGCTCCAGCTCAGACTCGCTCAGGCTGAAGGCTCCGAGCGATTGGCTGATGGCCAATCCCAAGGCGTAGAGGGTTTTTTGTTCATCGTTCGTGGGCTCTGGGGCTGCAGCGAATGCCGCAGTGCTTCCAAGGCAGAGAACGGTAACCAAACAGGAGACAACGAAGCGCATGAGCCGTCCTTTCTTTATGTGTGACTGCGAGGGACCTGATATCACAAGTCCTGGAATGTTGTAGGGTATGCGATGTCGCGGTGGCGCTCAAGATAATTATGTCGCGTCAGTTACCAACGATGTCCACGGTGGCGTGGTCCATAGTAGCCGTAGACATATGGGCGGTAGAAGAATGGCGGCCCATAGCCCCCGTAGCCATAGCCCCAGGGACGGCCTAGGTAAAGGCCGAATCCAACGGGGGGGTAGGCGTAGAGGGGAGGGACCGCTTGCACGACGGCGGGGGGCTGTGCCAGTTGGCGTTGCAACTCGGCGCTTGAGGAAGCCTGGCGATCCATTTGATTTTTTAAGTGATCGACGGTCTCTTGCTGAGCTTGCATCTGTCCTTGGAGTGTCGCGATCTGGTCGCGCTGCGCCTCCACGAATGCCTCCAAGCAGCGGGTGTGGGCTTCGCCGCTATAATTGGAACATTCCCAGGGTGTCTGCGACTCGCTTGCCTGGGCTGGCAGCCCGGCCAGTATCATTCCCATTCCGATCACTCCGGTGAGGAGCCGCGGCCACAGCCCTGATGTTTTCAATGAGGACTGGAGGTGAGTGAGGTTGTGATCATTCATAAGGCACCCCCTCTCGATCATAGCTACTCTCACTCTACCATGCGACGGCTCAAGGGAACAGGGGTGATGCGAGATGGGGGAGTATGACGATCAGCAAGTGGAGATCTTCCCGACGTAAAATGAGAAGACATACTTCCATGTCAAGATTGACGAGGAGAGGTCGTGTGTATCGCTGCCGTGATCCCATTCACTCACCTTACCCATAGGAGGTTTTTCGTTATGCAACGTATGACCATTCAACTTTCAACCGTTGTTGTCGCCTTGTCATTTGCTATGGCGATATTTGCGCAAGAACCGGTTCCCTCGGCACCCCCGGCCCCACCAATGTCTTCCACCCCCTCGGCACCCGCTCCAGCAACTCCCTCAACTGGTAGCGAAATGAAGGGAGATGGACAACATCAGAGCAAGGCCGATAGGAAGGCGGCGAAGGAGCGCAGAAAGGCCGCGAATAAAGCAGGCAAGGAAAAGCGGAAAGCGGAGAAGAAGGCGCGCAAGCAGGGAGATGATCCCGACAAGCAAGCTGGACAGCAATAACCATCCAGGGTGTCAGTGTCGTGGCTGCTGACAAAAAGAGTTCGACGAGGATCGCTCGAATCATTCACAGGAGGCTGACATCGAAGTCGGCCTCCTGGTACTTATTTGATTCCGAATGCCCCTCCTTTGCAACATCAGGGCATCGTATTCTCTCTGCCGTTGCGCCCTTGCCGAAGCCTCGTTAGAATCCGCCCCACACTAGGCCTGAGCCTCCTTCATGATTCTCGAATTCGTCGCGCTCTATTTACTTCTATCGGTGGGAGTTGGACTGGCTGCCGCCAGGCGGGTCCATACCGCGAAGGATTTTGCGGTTGCCGGTCGGAGCCTCCCGCTGCCGATCGTGACGGCCACGGTCTTTGCCACATGGTTCGGTGCAGAAGCCGTGCTCGGGATCTCGGCTACGTTTGCAAAGGAAGGGCTGCGCGGCGTCGTTGCCGATCCCTTCGGGTCGAGCCTCTGTTTGATCCTGGCGGGGCTTTTCTTTGCTCCTCGTTTTTACCGGCTCAACCTCCTGACCGTGGGTGACTTCTACCGTCTGCGGTACAATCGCGTCGTCGAGATACTCTGTGCCTTATGTATCGTGGCTTCCTATCTCGGATGGGTGGCTGCGCAATTCAAAGTGTTGGGATTGGTTCTGAACGTGGTCACGGACGGCGCAGTGAGTCAGTCGGTGGGGATGGTGATTGGCGCGGCGATCGTCCTGGTCTATACGGCGATTGGCGGCATGTTTTCCGTCGCCATTCTGGATTTTGTCCAGATCTCCGTCATCATAGGGGGCCTGCTCTATATTGCGTCCATCATCAGCGGATTGGCCGGAGGTGTGGAGGCGGTCATCAGTCATGCGGCCCGGGCGGGAAAGCTGCAATTCTTTCCCGCGGCAACCTTTGCAGCCTGGATACCCTTCATCGGCACCTGGATCACCATGATGCTCGGATCGATTCCTCAACAGGACGTGTTTCAGCGGATCACTTCCGCGAAGGATGAGGAAACCGCAGTGCGTGGATCGATTCTAGGAGGAGTGTTATACTTCTGTTTCTGTTTTGTGCCGATGTTTCTGGCCTATTCGGCGACGCTGGTCGATCCGACCACGTTCAACATACTCCTCGATCGGGATTCGCAACTTGTGTTGCCGACATTGATCCTGCGCCACACACCGGTCTTCGCGCAAATTGTCTTTTTCGGGGCCGTCCTCTCAGCGGTGATGAGCTGTGCCAGCGCGACATTGTTAGCGCCCTCGGTCATGCTAAGCGAGAACGTGATCAAAGGAGCGCTCCCTCACCTCAGTGACCAGCAATTTCTTCGGCTCATGCGGCTGGTTGTGCTAGTCTTTGCAGGTGTGGTCCTGGCCATCGCACTCACCTCCAGCTCCAGCATCTACATGCTTGTCGTGAATACGTACAAGGTGACGCTGGTTGCGGCCTTCGTTCCGCTTTGTGCCGGACTCTTCTGGTCCCGAGCGACGACGCAAGGGGCTTTGTGTGCGCTTGCGGCTGGATTGATCACCTGGATAGGGCAGGAACTCTTCGGTTCGTCAAACTCGATCTGGCCTCCGCAACTAGTCGGGTTTCTCATGGCTGCGGCAGGAATGATTGTCGGCTCGCTCCTGCCTCAGAAGATCGGAATGCATAGCTGAGCAGAAGTGTGAAGTTCGGGGTTCGAAATTCAGAACACCTCGATTATCGAACCCGCTCCCAGCTCGTTCGTCGCTTGGAAGTTATCCCGGGATGAGATCTGAGATCCGTGAATAGACCTGTACGATGGGCGAAATATGCGAGCATGGTCCTGGCAGGCCTCATTGTCGCGCTCGGCCTCGTCATTGTGCTCTATGGCGCATACTTAGCGACTTTTCTTGAACTGCCCAAGAGTGATGATCATCCCCCGCTCCGTCTGTACAGTGGTCCCTTTCTGCTCAAACCCGATCTCTCCCTTGTGCACAGCCACCTTCTCGAGCGGTTACAACGGTTGGGCTATCGGCGGGTGACAACGACGCAGTCCCCGGGAGATTATCAGCTGACCGATGAGGCCCTGACCATCTATCTCCATGCGCAGCCGGAGAGCCATGTCGGCGCGATGCTGGTGACATTGTCCTTGGATCAAGGGAGAGTGAAGGATGTCCTGTCCCCGCTTGACGGCACGCCGCTGTTTCCGCTCTATCTGGAACCGGAACTGCTCAGTGGAGTACGAGGTGCGTCCCGCCAAATGCGCGAATGGATTCCGCTGTCGCAGATTCCTCCGCAGATCATTGAGACGGTCCTGACCATCGAAGATCGCCGCTTCTATTCCCATTTTGGCATCGATCCGGTTGCCGTAGGGCGGGCGCTGTGGACGAACGTCACGAATGGCGGTGTGGTGCAGGGTGGCAGTACGATCACGCAGCAGTTAGCGAAGAATTTGTTTTACTCGCCGCAGCGGACGATGGGCCGAAAACTCAAGGAGGCCCTGGCAGCGCTGGTACTGGAAGTGAAATACACAAAACAGAATATCCTCGAAAGCTATTTGAATGAAATCTATCTCGGCCAAGCGGGATTTATCTCGATCTATGGAGTGCGCGAAGCGGCCCATCGCTATTTCGGTAAGCCCCTTCAGGAGTTGACGGTCGAAGAGATCGCGATGATCGCAGCCCTGATCAAGGGGCCCAATAGCTATGCACCGACGAAGCATCCTGAGGTGGCAAAGCAGCGGCGCGATGTCGTGCTGCGGCGGCTGCGGGATACCGATCTCCTGACGGAGGAGGCCTGGAAACTGGCCGTCAATCAACCGGTGCGCGTGACTCCGTCAGAGGACGTCCTGATCGACGCGCCCTACTTCGTCGATGCGGTGCTTCGGCAGGTGGAGGAGGCGGGCGTGGTTCCTTTGCCGGAAGGCTTGCGGATTGATAGCACGCTCGATCCCATGATCCAGCAGGCGGCGACAGAATCCCTCGAGAAGGGATTGGCGAAGTTAGAGTCGATGCATCCCTATCTCAATAGTTCGATGGAGCCGGTACAAGGGGCTGTGCTGGTGCTCGATCCCAAGACGGGGTCTGTGCTCGCATTGGTCGGAGGACGGGACTACCGGCGGAGTCAATACAATCGCGCCGTTCAGGCACGGCGGCAACCCGGCTCTCTCTTCAAACCCTTCGTCTACCTTGCAGCCCTGGAAGCGGCTCGTGAAGGAGAAGCGGGCCATTTGACCGCCGCGAGTTTGCTGGCAGACGAGCCGGTGACGTTTGAATCGGAGGCCGGTCCCTGGTCTCCGCAGAACTACGACAAACAATTTCACGGGCATGTCACCCTGCGGAATGCCTTGGAACAGTCGCTGAATGTACCGGCAGTTCGGGCGGCCAAGACCCTTGGAACGAAGCCCGTCGTGCAGCTGTTGCACCGCCTGGGAGTGACGAGTGCCATCGGCGATGATCTTTCCTCGGTGGCATTGGGCAGTTCGTCGGTGTCGTTAATGGAGATCACGTCGGCGTATGGAGCGATCGCCAATGGAGGGATTGCCGTCAAGCCGACTGCGGTGCGATCGACCAGGGATCGACAGGGAGACATTGTGTGGAATGGCGTACCCGATCGCCTACAGGCGACCTCGCCTCAAGGGGCCTATGTGCTGACGTCTCTCCTCGAAGGCGTCATCCAACGGGGCACTGCGAGTAAAGCCAAGGTGATCGGGTTTCATGGCGCGGTGGCCGGGAAAACCGGCACGACGGACGGCTACCGCGATGCCTGGTTCGTCGGCTATACGTCCGATGTGGTGATCGGGGTCTGGGTCGGATTTGATGATGAACGACCTCTGCGTCTCACGGGATCGCAGGCGGCGTTGCCGATCTGGATGGAGCTTGCGCGCCGGGTGATACCGCCCAATGTCCCCGCTTTCGCGATGCCGGCCGGTGTGGTCACTCGCAACGTCGATCCGAAGACCGGACAGTTGTCGACATTCCAATGTCCGGAGCAGGTGTCGGAGGTATTCATTGAGGACACGGAACCCAGTGTCTACTGTGAGGTGCACGGAGGAGGAATATGGGAACGGCTCCGGCATACTTTTGGATTCTCCTAGGCCCGTTTCTGAGGAATAGTGTAAGCTGATCTCAATGATCGGGTGTGAAGGGGGGAATGTTGCATGAAAAAAAATGGCTTTTCCGGAGATGACAACATTACCCTTTTGGCCAAAGGGGTATTATTGACAGGCCAGATCCGTGTGGAAGGGACGGTGCGGATCGATGGCCGCCTCGATGGCGAGATTCAGACCAAGGGACAAGTCATCATCGGTGAGGATGGACTGGTCCAGGGAACGATTATGGCAGGCACGGTGATCAGCAGCGGTCGCATCAAAGCGAATGTGACCGCAATTGAGCGAGTCCAGTTACTGAAGACCGCGACGCTCATCGGAGAAGTTCATACCCCGGTTCTCATCATGGAAGAAGGTGCCAAGATTCAAGGCATGACGGACATGGGCGTGACCGCCTGGCCCGACGAGATTTCGAAGTTACCGGGCAGCGTCCGTGATCTCACTGCACACCGGTCTCAAAAAATTACACTGCTTGAAAAAGGTTCAGCCTCATAGCGGCTGGACATCATCCCTGTCCGTTCCACTGAATTTCAGTTTGAGCCTAAGCATTCTTCATCTTCCATGAGTGGCCGATCTTCAGGACCATCCTAATGATGGTGATTTCCACCTACCGCGAGGAGCATCAGGCTGCTTCCCCAACTCTGGCTTCCATTCAACCGCCTGCATAGCAGGATACTAAAAACGTCCGCCAACCTCGTTCTCGATTCCTTCGAAACTACGCCTATTTCGCAAACCGGAGAGGTCTCCGTCTGCGAACGATGGGACGTGAGAGACGAACGATGGAGGAGGAAGATGGCCATATCAGACAGCCTGCTGAGTAGACTCGTTTCTATTATTCCAGTGGAATGGTGATCGCGATTCCGCCCATCACATCGTTGAGTTTAAAGTCGCGTTTCGGGCTGAGCCGATGCCCGTTGTGACAATTGATACAAGCTGGTGAGACGGCGAGGTCGGGATAGATGGCCTGAAAATATTGCTTGCGCCCACTGCTCACGATCCCCGTGACCGGCAGGTCGGGATTCTTGCTGAGAGCCTCCAATGCGTTTCGCTCCACGTCGCTCGCCGGAGCGTTCCGCCGGTAAATAGGCCAGAGGCTGATCAATCGATACCGGATCCCGCTTCCGCTCTCAGCCGCAAGCTTGCCCGAATGCTGGAGGAACTGGGCCGGCAACATGAGGGCGTTCTCCTGCTCCCAATGTTCGGAGGCCGTGGTGACGCCTTTCTCCTGCAGCCGATTGACGATTTCCGTCGTATATACCGTGCGGTCGGCCTTGATCACTGCATAGACATAGGCCGCCACTTTCTCAGGCGGAACACCGGGCGATCCAGGGGGTTCCTTCGCGGATAGAACATAGGGCCCGCACCATACCCCTGAAATTAGGAGGGTGAGGGCTGCGGCGTAGAGCGAGACGGTGACTCGGTGCATGAAGCCTCCTGTTGGGGTGGCAAGAGAGGAATCACCGGCAATATCACGAT
>JBBRRM010000140.1:0-7644 GCA_038275915.1 Nitrospirales bacterium | reverse complement strand
GTGGTCGATACCGCCCACGGGCATTCTCAAGCGGTGCTGGATACGGTCAAGATGATTAAGAAACGTCATCCGGACATTGAACTGATTGCGGGGAATATCGCGACCGCCGAGGCGGCGAAAGATTTGTTGCGGGCAGGTGTCGATGCCGTGAAGGTGGGTGTAGGGCCTGGGTCAATCTGTACGACCCGTATCGTGTCCGGGGCCGGAATGCCACAGTTGACGGCAATTGCTGATTGCGCAAAAGTCCTTGCAGGCCAGGGGGTTCCGATTATTGCAGATGGCGGGATCAAGTATTCTGGCGATATTACTAAAGCTTTAGCAGCCGGCGCTTCTTCGGTGATGCTCGGTGGACTTTTGGCGGGCACGGAAGAGTCGCCGGGAGAAACCGAATTGTATCAAGCCAGGACCTATAAGGTGTACCGCGGCATGGGGTCGATTGGCGCAATGGAGCGCGGCGGCGGAGATCGTTATGGGCAAGGCGGTCGTCCGGTGCAGAAGCTGGTCCCTGAAGGCATCGAAGGACGTGTGCCGTATAAGGGGAAACTCTCGGCCGTCATCTACCAACTGATCGGCGGAGTGAAGTCCGGTATGGGCTATTGCGGGTGCAAGACGATCTCGGACTTACAGCAGAAGGCCACGTTTATCCGGCAGACGGTGGCAGGTCTCCGAGAAAGTCATGTGCACGATGTGATTATCACGAAGGAAGCGCCGAATTATCGAATGGATTGGGAATAGAGCTACGAGCGAATGGCGTATGGCTTATGGCCGAAAGTAGGAACGCCGGTCGCGTATTCCTCCCTCGCTTGCCCATTTTCCTTCTACTGCCATCAGCCATCGGCTATAAGCCATAAGCTCTTTTCCACGCATGGAACTCTGGCACAATAGAATCCTGGTCCTAGACTTCGGATCGCAATACACACAGCTGATCGCACGCCGTATTCGCGAGGCGCAGGTTTACTCGCAAATTCTTCCCTGCACCGTTCCTTTGGCGACTATCCTCGCCTATCGTCCGCAAGGCATCGTGCTGTCGGGTGGTCCCTCCAGCGTGTATGAGAAGAAGGCGCCGTCCCTTCCTAAGGCACTCTTCGACCTCGGGATTCCCATTCTCGGCATTTGTTACGGGATGCAGCTGGTGACCCATCTCTCCGGGGGGAAGGTAGCCAAATCCGAGCATCGAGAGTACGGCAGGGCCGATCTCTCAATCGACGACGAGAGCGATCTCTTCAAGGGCATCGGCAAGGACGGATCGACCCTCGTGTGGATGTCGCATGGAGACCGTATCGAACGGATGCCGCCGGGTTTCCGGTCGATCGCACATAGCGGTAATTCACCGATCGCGGCCATGAAGAGCGACGATCTCAAGCGCCGGATTTATTGCCTCCAGTTTCATCCTGAAGTGGCTCATACGGTGGAAGGAACCCGGATCCTTCGGAACTTCGTCTACGACATCTGCGGCTGTCAGCCGACTTGGACGATGCAGTCGTATGTGGACACGGCCGTGCAGCAGATTCGCGAGCAGGTGGGCAGGGAACGAGTGATCTGTGCCTTGAGCGGCGGAGTAGACTCATCGGTGGCGGCGGCCCTCACCCACCGGGCCATCGGCAATCAGCTCACCTGTATCTTCGTTGACAACGGATTGCTTCGAAAAGGAGAGAAGGAACAGGTCAAACAGACATTTGCCCGACAGCTTCATTTGAACTTGCGCATCCTGGACGCGTCAGATTCGTTTCTCGCGAAGCTCAAGGGGGTGAATGATCCGGAGCGCAAGAGGAAAATTATCGGCCAGTTATTCATCAAGCAGTTCGAGGCCGAAGCCAAAATGAAGTCGGGGAGCGCGAAATTTCTGGTCCAGGGCACGCTCTATCCCGACGTGATCGAGAGCGTGAGCTTCAAGGGCCCGTCAGCCACGATCAAGACCCATCACAATGTGGGCGGTCTGCCGGCTCGCATGAAGCTCAAGTTGATCGAACCCTTGCGGGAATTATTCAAAGACGAAGTGCGGGTACTGGGTAAAGAACTGGGTCTTCCCGATGAGATCGTCTGGCGGCAGCCGTTTCCGGGTCCAGGATTGGCGATTCGTGTATTGGGACCGGTGACGAAAGAGCGGTTGATGATCTTGCGCGGCGCGGAAACGATCGTCGACCAGGAGATCAGGACGGCGGGACTCTATCACGATATCTGGCAAGCCTTCGCCGTCTTACTGCCGATTCGCACGGTCGGAGTGATGGGCGATCAGCGGACGTATGAGCACGTGATCGCCATTCGTGCCGTGACGAGCTTGGATGGCATGACGGCCGATTGGGCCAAGATGCCGAATGACGTGCTCGGTAAGATGTCGAATCGGATCATCAACGAGGTGAAGGGGGTGAATCGGGTCGTGTACGACATCAGCTCGAAGCCGCCCGCCACAATCGAATGGGAATAGGATGCAGCTTGAGGCTGAGGTGAGGTCAAGCAAGACCATGTGCCATTCTCAGCCTTAACCTCAGCCTTCGAAAGAGGATATGGACGTTAGATTACAGAAAATCATTGCCGGAACCGGCTTGGCTTCACGGCGAAAAGCTGAGGAGTGGATTGCCGCAGGACGCGTGACCGTCAATGGCAAAGTCGTAACGGAACTCGGCACCAAGGTCGATCCGGATCGCGTCCACATCAAGGTGGACGGCAAGCACCTGAGTTCCACCCAGCCCTACGTCTATCTGCTTCTGAATAAGCCGAAGAACGTGATGTCCACGTTGAACGATCCGGGAGGCAGACCGACGGTGAAGGACTACCTCCGTGGGATATCGGTGCGAGTGTTTCCCGTCGGGCGGTTAGACTTCGATAGCGAAGGGTTAATGCTCCTCACCAATCACGGCGACCTGGCCCAGACGTTGCTCCATCCTCGCTATCATGTGCCGAAGACCTATCTCATCAAAATCAAGCAGGTGCTGACAGATGAACACATCAGACAGTTAGAGCAAGGTGTGCAGCTGGAAGACGGCATGACCAGCCCGGCCGTCGTCAAGAAGGTCAAAAAGGCCAAACAGAATTCCTGGCTCGAGATTACGATCCGCGAAGGGCGCCAGCACCAAGTGAAGCGGATGTTGGAAGCGGTCGGCCATCCCGTCTTGAAGCTGACACGGATCAAGATGGGCCCGCTGTCGCTGGGCGATCTGACATCCGGCGAATTCAGGTACCTGACCGACCGTGAAGCGAACGCATTGCGCGAGCTTGCGGAACAGAAGTTGGCCTCAGCAGAAGATCGTGAACAGCAGACTCCTAAGCCCAAGAGGCCCGTGAGCCGGGTCGGGTGGGCCCGTTCTAAGAAAGCGAAGGTGGTATGAAGGTCAGAACTCATCGGTGCGGCGAGCTCACCAAAGCCGCAGTCGGGCAGACCGTGGTCTTGAACGGCTGGGTTCAACGGCGGCGCGACCATGGCATGGTCATGTTTATCGATCTGCGGGATCGAACCGGGATCACGCAAGTGGTGTTCAATGCCGAGCGTAACGCGGAGGTTCACCATGCCTCCCATGCGTTGCGGAGCGAATGTGTCGTATCGGTGACGGGGCAGGTGATGGCCCGCCCTGACGAGTCGAAGAATCCCAACTTGCCGACGGGCGAGATTGAAGTGTTCGTGGACGCCATTGAGATTTTGAATGAGTCGAAGACGCCGCCATTCGTGATCGAAGATGATGCCGAAGTGACGGAATCGATCCGGCTGAAATACCGCTATCTGGATCTTCGTCGCCCGAAGATGCAGCGGCTCCTGAGCCTTCGCCATAACATCATGCAAGCCGTCCGTAGATTTCTGAACGCGGAACGTTTTCTCGAAGTCGAAACACCGATTTTAACGAAAAGCACGCCGGAAGGCGCCCGTGACTATTTGGTGCCGAGCCGAGTGAATCCCGGCCAGTTCTACGCACTTCCGCAGTCGCCCCAGCTATTCAAGCAGGTGCTCATGGTGAGCGGGGTCGACCGCTACTATCAGATCGCGCGCTGCTTCCGCGACGAGGACCTACGCAACGACCGACAGCCGGAATTTACCCAGATCGATCTCGAGATGTCGTTCGTTGATCGCGTGGACGTCATGAGCTTGATGGAGGGGATGATTGTCACCGTATTTCGTGAGGCCGGCGGCGTCCATCTGCCGACGCCATTTCCGCGCATGACCTATGCCGAAGCTGTGGGCCGCTACGGGTCGGACAAGCCGGACCTGCGGTTCGACATGCCGCTCTATGACGTCACTGCTTTTGCGGCGACGAGCGACTTCAAGGTGTTTAGGGAAGCGGCAACCAAAGGCAAGACAGTGAAGGCATTAATCGTGACCGGTGGAGCCACCATGTCTCGAAGCCGCATAGACGCGCTCGGGGAGACAGCCAGAACCTTCGGTGCGAAGGGACTGGCCTGGCTCAAGATCACCGCCGAGGGCCAACTTGAATCGGTCATCGCCAAGTTTCTGGATGCCAAGGCGTTCTTCACGGCTTTGCCCGAAGCGAAGCCCGGCGATTTGGTCCTGTTCGGCGCCGATAAATCGGCCATCGTGCATGATGTGTTGGGCCGTATTAGGCTGTTGCTGGGTGAAGAGCTCAAGCTTATCGATACCACTGCCTGGAAGCCGCTCTGGGTGACGGAGTTTCCTTTGTTGGACTATTCGCCGGAAGAGAAGCGGTACATCTTCATGCACAATCCCTTTGCGGCGCCGATGGACGAAGATGTGGCGTTTCTGGACTCGGAACCCCTGAAAGTGCGGGCGAAGGCCTATGACATGGTATTGAACGGTAGCGAAATCGGCGGGGGGAGTATTCGAAACCATCGGAGCGATATCCAGTTTCGCATTCTGGACCTGCTCGGCATCAACAAGGATCAAGCGCAGGCGAAGTTCGGGTTCTTGCTCGATGCACTCGACTATGGCGCGCCACCACATGGGGGCATCGCCTTCGGCCTCGACCGGCTCATCATGTTGCTGGGGAAAGTTGATTCGATTCGCGACGTGATCGCGTTCCCCAAAACGCAACGGGCGCAGTGTCCGCTGACCGAAGCGCCGTCTACCGTCAGTGCCGATCAGTTGAAGGAATTGCGCATCAAGCTCGATCTCGTCGAGTAGGGAGGAGTCATCCGTCCCATGGCAGGCAATTCGTTCGGTCGAGTCTTCACCGTCACGTCATTCGGCGAGAGCCATGGACCTGCCATCGGCTGTGTCGTGGATGGCTGTCCGCCCGGTCTGGCCATCTCTGTCGATGACATCCAACAGGACCTCGATCGGCGCAAGCCAGGTACGTCACGTCATGTGACGCAACGGCAGGAATCCGATACCGTTGAAATCCTTTCCGGTGTGTTTGAAGGCAAGACCACCGGCACTCCGATCGCGCTCCTCATTCGGAACAAAGACGCCCGCAGCAAGGATTACGGCAATTTGATCGATACCTTTCGTCCTGGTCATGCGGACTATACCTATTGGCAAAAATATGGGATTCGTGATCATCGGGGTGGAGGGCGCGCGTCCGCGCGTGAAACAGCCGTTCGGGTGGCGGCAGCAGCGATTGCGAGGAAATGGCTCCATGAGCGGCACGGTGTGGTGATTCGTGGATATCTCAGCCAGCTTGGCCCGCTGGAGGTGCCGTTTAAGAGTTGGGGCGAAGTCAGCAAGAATCCATTCTTTTCCGCAAGCTCCGAGGTCGTGCCGAAACTTGAATCGTTCATGGATGAACTGAGGAAATCAGGCGATTCGGTCGGCGCGAAGATCACCACAGTGGCCGAATCGATGCCGGTTGGATGGGGCGCTCCCGTCTATGCCAAATTGGATGCAGATCTTGCCTCAGCCATGATGAGCATCAATGCCGTCAAAGGCGTGGAGATTGGCGCAGGATTCGGCTCTGTCACCCAGAAAGGCTCCGAGCATGGTGATGAGCTCACTCCTGAAGGATTTCTCACGAATCATGCGGGAGGCATTCTCGGAGGGATTTCTACGGGACAAGATCTCGTGGTGACGATTGCCATCAAGCCCACCTCGAGCATTCGCGTTCCGCGGCGTTCCATCGACAAGCAGGGGAATGCCGTGACCGTCGAGTCGAATGGTCGCCACGATCCCTGCGTCGGTATCAGAGCGACGCCGATTGCTGAAGCCATGGTGGCATTGGTGCTCATGGACCATGCGCTCCTCCATCGCGGGCAAAACGCCGACGTGAAGACTTCTACTCCGAAAATTCCTTCCTCAACCAAGAAAACCTCTCGTTCTTCCAAGTCTTCCGGCCCCGCCAAGATCAATCCCGATCCGGATGAAGCATAGCCCATTTATTGAGATCGAACGAGCGACGGTCTATCGAGGCGACACCTGCGTCTTTCACGATCTGTCGCTCGCCATTGACGAAGGGACGCATGCAGCGATCTTAGGGCCGAACGGCGCAGGTAAGTCCACGTTCCTCAAGCTCCTTGCCGGGGAGATCCATCCGGTTCCCCATGATGAAACCCATATCCGGCTCTTCGGCGAAGAGCGGTGGAACGTGTGGGATGTGCGCAAACGTCTTGGGCTGGTTTCGCACGATCTCCAGCATCAGTATATGGAGCAGGTGACGGGGTTAAAAGTCGTGCTCTCAGGGTACTACGCCAGCATCGGTACCTACGGCTACCAGGATTTCACATACGCGCAGATATTCCGATCTCACGCGGTAATGGAGGAACTCGGGATCGGATTTCTGATCGATAGAAGGTTCGCCGATATGTCGACCGGGGAACAACGACGTTGTTTACTCGGCCGCGCGCTGGTGCACGATCCGGTCGCTCTCGTGCTCGATGAGCCGACGAGCGGGTTGGATCTCACAGCGACCTTTCATTATCTGGATCTCGTGCGTGGATTCATGAAGAAGGGGAAGACCGTTCTGCTCGTGACTCACCACATCCATGAGATACCACCAGAAGTGGAGCGGGTGCTTTTGCTGAAGGACGGACGCGTGCTGCGGGATGGAGACAAGATGCGCGTGTTGACCGAGGCCAATCTCAGCTTGTTGTTCGGCTGTCCTGTGGCACTGGCGCAGGCGAACGGGTGGTATCAAGCGTTCCCTGCCGATTCATCCGCTCCCTAACACCACGGTGAAGGTGAGATCGGCATCGATCCGTCGCACCTTGACCGCCACGCGCTGGCCTGGAGTGGTGCGTTCGATCAAGTAGTTCTTCAGGTGTGCTGCGTCAAGAATTTCCGTGTCATCTACCGCCAGAATGATGTCGTGTTTTTGAATGCCTGCCGCTTTTGCCGGATCGGCCACATCCTTCACGGCGATGCGCCATTTGGTGCCGTCTTTCACCGACGTCATATGAATGCCCATCTTGGCGAAGGCCAAGGGTTTCCCTTCACGCGCGGCATTGAAGATCCGTTCCGCGAGAGGACCAGGCACAGCAAAGGCCATGCGGCTGCAATGCGCTTGCGTCTCTTCCTTCTCCGTCTGAATAATGGCGTGCATGACCCCGACCACCTCACCCTGGTTGTTGAAGAGCCCGCCTCCTGAATTGCCGCTGCAGGCGGAGAGGTCGGCTTGCAGGAGCCGAGTATCGACTGTTTGCAAAAATATATTGGCGTTTCCAATGTGGCCGAATGCCATCGCCGGGCCCCACCCCAATGGGTAGCCCACGGTAAACACCTCGCTGCCAGACTCCACTTCGCCTGTAGCA
>JBBRRM010000139.1:0-7651 GCA_038275915.1 Nitrospirales bacterium | reverse complement strand
GAGCTCCTCGGCGGCGAATGGTTTGAGGCTGCGACAGGTTTTCGTGGCTATCCCATCTGTTGGATGACCAATCACAGCCGGCATGGCGTCGGCAAGCTCGGGACCGGTGCGCCTCGCAAGGCCAAAGAAATTCATGTCGATTTGTCTGCCGGGATCGTTTCAACATGGGAAGAAACGAAAATTCGACACGTGCTGGCCTGGGTCTTTGCGCATGGGGGACACATCACACGCATGGATATGGCTCTCGATGATCGTGCGGGGCAGGTCTCCATCGCGGAGATCAAACAGGCCGTGGATGCCGGTCAGGCTGTCACCCGCTCTCAGAAGTTCCAGATCATTGCCGGGTCCTCGTT
This sequence comes from Nitrospirales bacterium, assembly GCA_038275915.1. Classification (GTDB taxonomy): domain Bacteria; phylum Nitrospirota; class Nitrospiria; order Nitrospirales; family Nitrospiraceae; genus Palsa-1315. The sequence goes on along the minus strand of JBBRRM010000139.1, from coordinate 7,298 downwards.
GCGGGATGGGTCTTCTACGGGCGACACCCTCTACTTCGGAAGTCGTGAAAGCCAAACCATGTTGCGCGTGTATGACAAACGACTGGAGCTCGAACAGAAAGGCCGAGCGGAAGCGAAAGAGTATGGCGTCCGGTGGGAGCTCGAACTCAAACAGGATCGCGCCCAAGCCTGCGCCAAAGCCTTGCTCACGTTACCGCCGGAAGATTGGCGGGAATTTCTCGTGGGCGTCCTCCGGTCCTATGTGGATTTCCGTGAGACCTGCCGAGACGAGGAACCCTGGGAGAAGTATCGGGCACCGCTGCTCCCCTGGTGGGAATCCCTCACCGAAGGCTTCAAACGCTGCCGGCTGGTGGTGGAGAAGGTGAAGCAGACCATCGACGATGTCTGTCAGTGGCTTGCTGATTCCATTAGCGCGATGTTGGCCCTCGCCTACTTTCACCGGGGCGAACAATTTCTTCAACAGTTGATTTACGCCGGCACGAAGAAATGGAACGGGAAGCATTTGGGCATGATGCATGAGATACGGAATCAGCGATCCTATGTCTTGCGTCACGCGTAGCGTCTACCAAAATCCCGGTCATTGGGCTGGGGCTACTGGGTCAGGCAGGTTTCTGACCCGTCATTTCCAACCAGGAGGGCGCATCATGATGGTCAAAGCCGAGGGCAGCGTACAGGGGTATGTCGAACGGAAGGGGAAGGAGAACCGGGTATATCGCTCACTGGACTCTATGTGAAGGGCAAAGATCCGGGGAATCTGCGCCTGAATATTCCTGAGGAACATCAGGTCTTGATCGAAGTGTGTAAGCAATCAGAAGGCAAACAGGCGCGGGCCTCGGTCGAAATTCGGAAGTTCGACCAAACCGGCAAGACCTTCTTTGATCTCGTGGCGCTGGAGATCCTGAAGTAACGCACGGGGCGAGAGGAAGGCTAATGGATCCGATGCTCACCATGATGACGGTCCTACTCATGGCCTTCCTCTCCGGCCTGCTTATTCAACGGTGAGACGTTTGTTCGGCATTGATGAAGAAAAAGGCAGAAAGCGCCTCTACGATCTTGATTATCGGACCTGTAGGCCCTGAGCCCTCAGGCACCGGGCCAGCCGTGATCGGCAAAGCTATAGCAGCGCGCATCCGCGAGGACGAGGTGGTCGAGCAGGGGAATGCCGAGGAGATCCGCACCCTGCTTCAACCGAATCGTGAGCTGACGGTCCTCCTCGCTTGGTGACGGATCATCGGACGGGTGATTGTGCGCACAAATCCAGGCGGCAGCATTCATGAGGATCAAGGGTTTGAACACTTCGCGCGGATGGACAATCGAGAGCGTGAGTGACCCCACGGACACAATATTGGCCCCAATGATGCAATGTCGCGCATCCAGTCCGCAGACCAGGAATTGCTCACGATCCAGTCCCGCAAAGAGCGGTCTCAACATCGCTGCGGCGCTGACCGAGTCGCACATCGGTACGGAGGGCGGCACGGCTCGGTTATCGCGAACGAGTGTCACCCGGAATCGCGGCACCAGGTACGCCTTCCTGAACTTCGGCTGCCGGGTACCATTTGAACTTTCCTGTGAACCGTTAACGGCCATGTCTGCCTCCTTCATCAAGATGTATCTAGCCCCGCCCTTCACAACCAGAGGGTGGGGCGTCGACGAAGAAGGCGGGATGGCGCGCTCGCGGGGGACAGGACTGAACGGAAGGGACCCACGGGGAAGGCACCGAGAAGGCCTGGCCGCTGCTCTTCAGCGCCAGCTCGCACCCACAGGGATGCCTTCCGAATCCAACGCCGGCAGCGATGCGGGCGCACCGCTGGGGGGAGGGGGTCTCGTAAGACTCTCCCATTAGATTTCTTATTAAGGACTCAAGCGCAAGGCCTCATATGTTTTTAATTCCTCCACCACCTCCCTCCCCTCACAGATGCGATTCTTTGCTATTCGAGGAAATTGTCGCATTACTTGCAGAGGCACTTGTTTTGGACTTTCAATCACATGCGAACGTTACGGGCAATTCCCCTCCCCTAACTGACCGTAAAACTTGATTGACAGGGGGCTTTGCCGAGGGATAGAGAGAACACGATGGAAGGAAGAAATATGCTCGCTGCTATTTATGCTAGAAAATCGACGGAGCAAACCGGAGTTAATGACGAGGAAAAGTCAGTCACTCGCCAGATTGAACATGCCAAAGCCTATGCTGCTCAGAAGGGTTGGACTGTTGCCCAGGAGCACATCTATTTCGATGACGGTGTCTCTGGTGCCGAGTTTTTGAGGCGTCAGGGTTTCCTCAGGCTAATGAACGCGCTCAAACCTCGTCCTCCCTTCCAATTTCTCATCATGAGCGAAGAGTCTCGGTTAGGACGTGAGGCAATCCAAGTTAGCTACGCCTTCAAAGAAATCATCGATTCTGGCGTCCGCTTATTTTTCTATATGACGGACCAAGAGCGAAAACTCGAAAATGCCATGGATAAGGTTATGCTTAGCCTCTCGAACTTTGCCGCAGAGATGGAGCGGGAAAAGGCCAGCCAGCGGACCTATGGCGCGATGCTACGAAAAGCTAAGGCACTCCATGTCACTGGCAACAAGGTTTTCGGGTATGACAACGTCACGATCTATGGCAGCGAGACAAACACTGATGGCACTCCACGCCGTCAGCATGTCGTCAGAAAGATCAACGCCCAACAGGCGAAGGTCGTCGTGAGGATCTTTGAGCAATTTGCCTCAGGTTTCGGACTTGCTCGCATTGCCAAAGCTCTTAATGAGGATCGGACATTACCTCCGCACGGTGGCACTCTCGGCTGGTGTCCGACTGCCATTCGAGAAATCCTTCAACGCGATCTCTACCGGGGTGTGGTTCTGTGGAACAGAACGCAAGTAATTCAGCGTGGTGGAACTCGAAAGCAGCGGAAACGGCCAGAATCAGAATGGCTTCGTATTGAAGCGCCTGAGTTGAGGATCATATCCCAAGTTCTCTGGGACCAGGTCAAAGAGTGCAGAACTCGAAACCAGCGCACTTACCTGCGTGGAGCAGGAGGTCGGTTGCTGTCTCGGCCCACAGGCGAAGATGGACGTTCCTCCTACCTTCTCACCAGCATTGCAAAATGTGTCACATGCGGGGGATCTATCGTTGCCATCAAGCGACCTGCCCGTCAGTACACACGGACGGTTTACCGATGTGCCTATCATCACAAGCGAGGTCATGCGGTTTGTTCCAATAATGTTGAAATCCGCCAAGACCTCCTCGACTCAGCCATTCTTCACGCCATGACCGAGGCTCTTGATGAGCGAGTGCTCGAAGCATCAGTTACAGCTGCGCTTCGACGAATCAGGAACGAGCAAGAAAAATTCCCCGATCAGCGCGTTGCTCTCGAACGGGAACTGTCGTTGATCCAAACACGTCTCCATCACCTCGTCGAAGCCATCGCGAGCGGTAAATCGACAGATGCTGTGATTGCATCACTTCATGTGGAGGAAGCACGAAAGAAAGCTGTAGCACAAGAACTCTGGGGGCTCGATGATCTCGCCCGGGTCGTCTCGCTTGATGCCAATCGACTGGCTAAGGACCTTCGAAGCCGCCTAGGAGACATCCCTGCCCTCTTTGCCCGTCACGTGCCACAGGCTCGCCAGATGCTACGGAAGCTCCTGGATGGGCATATCGCATGTGAGGCTATTATAGAAGGCGGGAAGCCAGGTTATCGCTTTACGGCGACGGGGACTTTTGATCGCCTACTGACGGGTCTGAAGGTTGTCAACGATGGTGGTGGAGGGCAGGGGAGTTGAACCCCCGACCCCTACGTTGCGAACGTAGTGCTCTCCCAACTGAGCTAGCCCCCCACTCGATCGTCATTCATACGGTAAGACGGGCGCCTCACCGTTCGTCGCATTATACACAAGCGTTTCATGAGTCTCTAGCAGGATGCTGAAAAAGTCGCTCTTATACTTGCTACACCGATGCGCCAAGCCGAACTTTTTCCCATGTGTCGTTGTCGCATCGTCCAGGATCGTGCCACAATCATTCTTTCCAACCTGCCACCGGGAGTTGGATTCGCCCTCACCATTATGATGGACTAATAACCGCCTCACCTGTTGCCTTTCCAGCCTCGATGAACACGCGACGCCCATCAACCCGCAGGCGACCTTCGGCAAAGAGCTGGATCGCTCGGGGGTAGATCCTGTGTTCTTGCTCAAGAATGCGCGCAGCTAATGTGTCGGAAGTGTCATCATCGAGAACTGGAACCGCCGCTTGAAGAATAATCGGGCCTTCGTCGACACCTTCCGTCACAAAATGGACCGTACAGCCCGCAAGTTTGCAGCCCCACTCGATAGCCTTCTTCTGCACATCCAACCCGGGAAAGGACGGCAAGAGCGACGGATGAATGTTCATCATGCGATTTGGGAAGGCCTCCACAAGGATCGGCGTCACGATTTTCATGTACCCTGCCAGCAACACCAACTCTACCTCGTGCCGGCGAAGCACATCGAGTAACTGGCGATCATACGCCTCCCGATTATCAGGTCTGCCTGCATAGGCTTTCGGATCGACGAAGAGCGCGGACAGATTGTGCCGGCGGGCTCGTTCTAACGCCGGGCCTTCTCTTTTGTTGCTGATGACAGCGACAATCTTCGCATCAAGCGTCCCCGCTTCGATCGCATCGATGATCGCCTGAAGATTCGATCCTCGTCCGGATGCCAATACGGCGACACGAAGTGCATCCATTCGGTTAGTCGACATACTCCACCAAGGGCACATCGCCGGTCGATGACACGATGGTGCCGATCTGACAAGCCGGATCGCCCAGAGATATGGCGCGTGCGATGACAGACCGGGCGGTTGCTGCCGGCACCACGAGAATCAACCCGATCCCCATGTTGAAGACGCGATACATTTCCTCACGGTCGACCTGTCCAAGCCGAGCAATCGCCTGGAAAATTGGAGGCACGGACCAGGCACTCCGCTGCACCTGTGCCCGCACGCTCGAGGGAAATACTCGCGGAAGATTTTCGGTGATGCCGCCGCCGGTAATATGGGCAATGCCTTTAATTGGATGCTCCTGAATCAACGTGAGAATCTGTTTGGCATAGATTCTGGTCGGCGTCAGCAGAACCTCACCCAGTGACTGATCGAGTTCAGGCAGACGACTGGTCACGGTGAGTTCAGCCTGATCAAACAAGACTCGACGAGCAAGCGAATAACCATTGCTATGAAGACCCGTCGAGGCCAATCCAATCAGGGCATCGCCGGGTGCGATGCTGCGGCCGTCGATAATCTTTGGTCTATCCACGACTCCGACGGCGAACCCTGCCAGGTCATACTCGCCCTCCGCATAGAACGAGGGCATCTCGGCGGTTTCCCCACCGATCAAGGCGCAACCGGCCTGGCGACAGCCTTCGGCAATTCCCTTGAGTACGGACTCCGCTTTGGGGACGGCCAGCTTTCCCGTCGCGAAATAGTCCAAAAAGAACAGCGGCTCTGCCCCGCTGACCACGATGTCGTTCACACACATCGCCACCAAATCAATCCCGACGGTGTCATGGCGATCGGTGAGAAAGGCGATCTTCAGTTTCGTCCCGACCCCGTCAGTGCCGGAAACGAGCACTGGTTCGGCATAGCGATGGGCCTGCAATCGAAACAATCCGCCGAACCCCCCAAGGTCCGTCATGACTTCCGGGCGGAAGGTGGACCGCACCAATGGAGAAATGCGGTCGACGAACTCGTCGCCCGCATCGATATCAACTCCGGCATCTCGATAGGTGGTCATGGGAGGGCGCATCTTAGCGGAGGGCTATTGCAGAGGTCAACGCACAAGCACCATAACCTCCAAACAATAACTCTACAACCTCTATGCCCGATTTGCCCCCTATACCATTGCTGTCCTCTTCAAGAGTGAAGCTGGGGGTCTGCTGGCGGTCATCCATGAAGGAGCAAGCCTCTTTATCGCCCTCTCTCTCATTGGGCCACTGAATGTGATAGAGGTCGTGAATGGGTATTATCGAGGTCAGGCGGCCAAAATTATACTGCAGGAAAGATGCAGTTCTTCGAGAAGAGGATCCACATTCGGCCTCGGTCTAGGAATCGACAATTTCGTGATGAGAGGGAGAAGGCTCCATGAGCCTTTCCGCTATGCTGCACGAGGTGAGGGTAAAATAAGGACGAATTTGTCGCCAGCATCACTAATTTTCCGGTCGCATCTCCACTTCAAGCAGTTTGATCTTCCTATGAAGATGGCTCCGTTCGATTTTCAAGTCCTCAGCCGTGCGAGAAATGTTCCAATGATGCTCGCGCAACTTTCGCGCGATAAATTCTTTTTCAAACGCATTGCGGGCGTCCCTGAGTGAGCCATATGACTGCGTGAAGAGTGGATTCACCGCAGTGGCTCCAGATTGGGACGTCGGCCCAACCGGGCGCGCCTGCAACGAGAGAGCGGCAGGCGCCGCCTCGATGGTTGGTCCTGGCACCATGATCATCAATCGTTCGATCAGATTACGCAATTCTCGAATGTTTCCAGGCCAATCATATTGTTGAAACACCACCATCGCATCCGGCGCGATCTCTTTGCTTCGTAACCCCTGCTCTTCCGCGTGGACTTTCATGAAATGGCGAATGAGCAGCGGGATGTCTTCCCGACGCTCCCTGAGCGGCGGCACGGTGATCGGCACCACATTGAGCCGGTAGAAAAGGTCTTCGCGAAACGTGCCTTTCTCGATTTCCTTGAGCAAATCCTTATTGGACGCGGCTAAGACCCGAACATCCACTTTCAGCAGCTTGGTCCCACCGACACGAGTAAACTGCTGTTCCTGTAATGCCCGCAAGACCTTCGCCTGGGTACTCAGGCTCATGTCGGCAATTTCGTCAAGAAACAGCGTACCCCCATCGGCCTGCTCAAACTGCCCGCGCTTCATCGAGGTCGCGCCGGTGAAGGAACCCTTTTCATGCCCGAACAGTTCACTCTCGATCAAGGTCTCCGGGATGGCCGCACAATTTACCGCCACAAACGGTCGACCGGCCCGTGCGCTCTGCAGATGGATCGCCCGTGCGACCAACTCCTTCCCCGTTCCATTTTCTCCTCCAATCAACACGCGGCTATTGGTCGGTCCAGCCGTCTCGATCAACTGACGCAACAGTTGCATGGCGGGAGACTGTCCCACCAACTCGAACTTTCGCTGGACCGTGGTCCGAAGAGTCCGATTCTCTTGTTCCAAACGGTGTTGGTCCAACGCATGTTTGACGCGGAGCGTGACATTCTCCAGAGACAAGGGCTTTTCAATATAGTCATAGGCCCCCAGCTTGATCGCTTTGACCGCCGTTT
>JBBRRM010000138.1:0-7666 GCA_038275915.1 Nitrospirales bacterium | reverse complement strand
TCATCAGCCCGACAGTTGCCAACAAGTTGAGCAATCGCATAGGTACCCCCCTGTATGAGCCACTTCTAACAGGAAGGAGGGGAATGGGTCAACTTTGCCCATGAGTTTCATGCACTTGGAGCACCTTGACCTTGGTGACTTAGGACTTATGTTCAAGAGCAATCGCCTTGATCATCTTGAATGGGATGTATTTCAGGGGACCGGTTAGTATAATCTCTCACGATACCTCGCTCAATGACAGGGCGAGAATGCAGTCTTGAAGGAGGATTCTCGATGAAGTGGATGAAGGGCATATTTCTACTATTAGTCGCCAATATTCTGATCATGGTGACGCTCTCGATCACTGTGCCGTTACTCATCAATGTCGTCCTGCCCATGTTCGGGATCGATCTGCGAGGCTCGGTCGACCTCAGTTCGTTAGTCTGGGCCCTCGCCCTCGGCTTTGGTGGTGCGTTCATCAGTTTGGCATTCTCCAAACAAATGGCCCGGGCCATGTTGGATTGCCAACAGATCACACAACCTCGGTCGCGAGCCGAACAGGTCGTGTACGGCTCCGTCCAGGAGATCGCGCAACGGCTCAATATTACGATGCCTGAGGTATGGATCTACGAATCCCCCGATCCCAACGCCTTCGCAACCGGCCCGAGCAAGAACAACTCAATGGTGGCCGTCTCAACCGGATTATTGAGCAACCTACAAGAACAAGAAGTGCGGGCCGTCCTCGCTCACGAAATGGGGCATGTCTACAATGGGGACATGTTCGCGACGACCGTGTTAGCAGGACTGATGAATACCTTTGTGTACTTCATCGCCATGTGGGTGCGTCGGTTCTTTTCAGAGCGCGATCAAGCTGCGCTCGGTTTCGGGCTGTCGCTTGTGCTCCAAATCATTGTCAGCATCCTGGCCTCGATCCTGATCAGCTGGTTCTCGCGCCACCGTGAATTCGGCGCGGATGCCTTTTCTGCCAAGGTATACGGGAAGGACTCGATGATCTCGGCTCTTCGTGCGATCGATCGATGGGTTACCCGTACGCAGATCGAATATTCCACGCAGGATGCGCTCGCGACGATGAAGATCTCCGGAAATTCTTCCGGATTCATGCATCTTTTTGCCACGCATCCGCCGATGGAAGCGCTAATTGACGCCTTGCCGCGACTCTAACAGCAACGCGAGGTGACTATGGGAAGATTGCGTCATACGTTGGTAGGATTGATCGCAGGAATTGGCCTGATTGCGGGTGGGGGATCAAACGAGCTCATGGATCCAAGCCCTGCTCAGGCCAGTCAAGAGGGAGCCATACTCATGGCAGCACAGACGCCGATGGTCTACGACTTTACGCTGAATGATATCGATGGCAAACCGGTTTCGCTCAGCCAGTTCCGCGGCAAGGTGCTCTTGCTGGTGAATACAGCCAGTCTCTGCGGCAATACGCCGCAGTATACCGACCTCGAAAAGTTGTATGAGCAGTACCAGGAAAGAGGATTTGAAATCCTGGCGTTCCCTGCGAACAACTTCGGGCAGCAGGAGCCAGGGACGAATGCAGAGATCAAAACCTTCTGCAATACCAAGTACAGCCTATCATTTCCGCTTTTCAGTAAAATCAGCGTGAAAGGGGAAGATAAACACCCGCTCTACCGGTATCTGACGGAACAGAGCCAGTTCCCAGGCGAGGTAGAGTGGAATTTCCAGAAGTATCTCGTCGATCGTTCAGGAAATGTCATTGCCCGATATCATCACCGGACAAAGCCATTGGCGCCAGAAATCGTGCAGGATGTCGAGCGCGTGCTCGCGGTCCGCTAAAGTCTCAGGCTTTCCTATAAAATGAAATATGGGTTCGATATTCCTGAATCGCGGCGGCCAATGCCTGGCTGCCGCGAGGGATATTCGCATCCAAGGTGTCTTCGATCACTGGATCATCGATTTCCACATCATACCGGTCTTGCATATTCGTTCGGACAGGTCCCTGTGTAACCTCCCGTGGCATGAAAATCTCTTTCCAGACTTCTTTCTCGACCAAACATACATCTCTGAATCGCTCATACAGCAGCGTCAGCTTTTCTTGATCCGTGACTTTGATCCGATCTCCCATGCTGTTCCTTTTCTCTGTTTAATGCGAATGCCCATCAGCAGTGCATTCGTCCCCGGTTGGTATCCGCGAGGAGGCAGAAACTCCTGTCATATTTAGGCCTGTCGGATCCGGACTCAACACACTGAACGAGCCAGACTGATCTGTCACGTATTCGTACATGGGCATTGACGGTATTAGCGCATGACTAGCAGGCTTAGTTGCGCGGATTGGTGTCAGGGGAAGAAGCAGTCTGGACAATAGTAAACCGCATGGTGCCTACTTGATTACCCGCATGAAAAGACTGTTGTCCGAGCGGGGTAATGAACAATTTCACTAGATATGTCCCCACGGCCCAGGTCTCTCCCGACTTCTTGAGCTCCAAGAAACCGTAGCGTTCATGTCCCGGCACTTCCAAGGTATCTTTGCCGAGAGGTACGGACGGAACCGCGCCCTTCTCCCCCTCGAAAAACCATTGGGCGCTGAACTGAGCAGGATCTTCCAGCGGTGCTGACTCGAATACAATATAGATCGCGGGAATATCCTGAGGGAACACCGATCCCGGCTCGACAGGTTTCAACCGTGGATCTTGCGTGTACCAACCTTTTCGTCCGAACGTATCCCACTCAACGTCATACCCTTTGGCCATCTTGATCCAGGTAAAAAGGGATTGCGGGACGCCCTTCTTCTGTTCGTCGAACGACGGGCTCTGCGTGGGATCGATCTCGGTCGTCGCTTGCTCCTTTGGCACGAACAGATCCCGCGCCTCGACTCCCTGCCAGGTACAAAGCCCGATGCTCATGCCGACAAGCACGCTTGCCGGAAGCTGCTTCCATAGCCTTCTGCCTTTTCTCATTGGAACCACCATGAACCCTTATTCACTCATACCGATATGGTAACGAGAGATCAGCAACGGGTCAATACCGACTGACGAGACTGTCCATCTGATTACGCCCCGCTCCACCTTCTGTGTTACCCTCAATCAAGGTCCAGAAGAGGATCACGTGCACCTGTTACCGTCCGAAAGTCCACAAGCAACGCCCCCTACCAGTTCCCCGACCCCGAGTGCCGCCGAGCGAGGCCTTCGCTACGGCCTTCGGGATGGAGCCTGCCAGGCCGTCACGCAAGGAAGCGGAGAACAATATCTCTCCGCCTTTGCCCTGCTCTTTCATGCAAGTCCATTCCAATTGAGTGTGCTATCGGCACTACCCCAACTCATCGGAACCGGGGCCCAACTCCTCTCCGTCAAACTATTACGATGGTTCCCCAATCGTAAAACCCTTATTTCTGCCGGTACCTTTGGGCAAGCCTTCGCCTGGATTCCCATTATACTCACCCCCCTACTGCTTCCTCAGTGGGGTCCCTGGCTCATCGTGGGCGGTGCCGCGGCCTATTTTGCTTGCGCCCACTTCACGACACCGGCTTGGAATAGCTTGATTGCCGATTGGCTCGACCAACACGAGCGGGGCGCCTATTTTGCCCGTCGAGCCCAAATCATCGCCAGTCTCAGCTTTCTCGCTCTTTGTGCAGCCGGATGGGTGTTGAGCCTATGGCAACATTCTGCCGCCTGGTGGGGCTTTGCATTGATTTTCTTCGTCGCCGGAAGTGCTCGCATCCTCTCAGTGTTGGCCTTGTCTCCCGTTCAAGATGTCCATCTCACTGCTCATTGGGAGGCTCGGCAAGGATTTCGCGGCTTTTTCCGTGAATTCGCGACGAAAGACTTTCGTCGGTTCCTCCTCTTCGCAGGACTCATGCATGTGGCCGTGCTGATTGCCGGTCCTTTTTTTGTCCTCTACATGCTGCAGGATCTCCACCTGTCATACTTTGGCTATGGGGGATGGCTCGCCTCCGGGCTGCTAGGTCAACTCCTTACCCTCCAGACCTGGGGGCAATTCGGAGACCGTTTCGGGAACAAGGCCTTGTTGTCAGTAACCGGCTTCATGGTGCCATTCTTGCCGATGCTATATCTCGTCAGTACGAATCTCGGCTTTCTCCTGGCAGTCAATTTTTTTGGCGGTGTTATTTGGGCCGGCTTGGCATTGGGACTGCAGAACTATGTCTTCGATTCGGTGAGGCCGGAGGACCGCGCGAAAGCCGTTGCCTTATACAGCACGGTCAACGCAGTAGGATGGTCAGTGGGAGCCTTGCTGGGAAGCTGGTTGGTGAACCGGCTTCCATCACGCATTGAATGGGCAGGAGTCATCTTCCAGCCTGAATCGAACCTGCCTTTTGTCTTCTTTGTCTCGGGCGTCTTGCGGCTGCTCGTCTCTTCCAGCCTTCTCGGCACCTTCCATGAGCCTCGGCAAGTGGAACGAATACCTCCCCGACAACTCCTCTGGGAATTGCCTTTCGTGAAACCGGTTACCCAGTTTGTAGTCTGGGCTCTACCCAAATCAAATCGGTAGGATGCCGGATCCGCTACTGTGGCACCGGCGGCTGCGCGGCTCGCTCCCGTTCTTCTTGTTTGAGTTTCTCGAACGCCCGATCTGCATGACTGCGCACTTGGTCTGCGGTTGGAGGTGGAGGGCTCTTGGGTGTGTCGCTCGCGCAGCCCGCGACGACCGAAAACACCAGCACACTACACAAGCCTAACATCATCCGCTGAGAGCTCTGCACGTCCGAATCATCGACCGTCATATCGACCTCCTGCCTGACAGTAGTGCAATGATCTGCCGCCTCTCTCACCAAACCATTTCGACTCCATATCGATAGTCATATCTTACTCTCCTCGAACACCAGAAGACTACCGATTCTGCTCTAACCTCGCTCAGTCCGAGCCACACCTCATTGACTGGGTTCAAACGAAGCGGTATTGTCACGAATACACTACTGTCCTCCCTGAGGGTGCATGTCGTTACACGACCGTCTCACAGAAGATCTGAAGCTTGCGATGAAAGCCCGCGATCAATTGCGGATGGACGTGATTCGCATGATCAAGGCCGCCGTGATGAACAAGGAAATGGAGATCAAGAAAGATCTCGACGATGCCGAAATGAGCCGGGTCATGACAAGCATGATCAAGCAGCGCAGGGAATCGGTCGAGCAGTTTGAAAAAGGTAACCGAGCAGAACTGGCCGCAAAAGAACGGCAGGAAATCACCATTCTCGAATCCTATCTCCCCCAAGCCCTCTCCTCCGAACAACTCTCTACCGTCGTGGACGAAGTCATTCAGGAAACCGGCGCGCGATCTCTAAAAGAAATGGGCGCGGTGATGAAAGCGGTCATGGTCCGGGTCGCTGGCCAAACAGTGGACGGCAAACAGATCAGCGACCTCGTGCGCGCCAAGCTCCAGTAATCCAATCGACACCTGCTATACTATAAGGTGATCGCTCGCACGCTGTGGGTGGGCGCTGGATAGGAATCAGCATGGGTATTCTCATCGTCGACGACTCCCCTGACCAACAGGTACTCCTTCGCGCCATTCTAGGGAAGGCCGGCCATACCGATCTCCTGAGCGCCGACTCGGCAAAGGCGGCGTTCCCCATGCTTGCCATGGACGGTCAGGATCCGCCCGCCCAGATCGACTTGATTCTCATGGATGTACTGATGCCGGAACTGGATGGTGTCGAGGCCTGTCGACTGATCAAGAGCCGACCACATCTTTGCGATATTCCCATCATCATGGTGACGGCGAAAAACGACTTCTCTAATCTCCAAGCCGCCTTTGCGGCGGGCGCGAATGATTACATCACGAAACCAGTCAACAGCATAGAGCTCCTGGCACGTGCCTCCTCCGCACTGGCGCTTAAAAAGGAAATGGACTGCCGCAAAGCACGCGAAGGGGAACTTCGTCGAAGTAATGATGAGCTGCAGAAAGCGTTGCGGGAGGTCAAAGTCCTTCGAGGTCTTATCCCCATTTGCGCATCCTGCAAAAAAATCCGCAATGACAGCGGGTTCTGGCAACAGTTGGAAGTATATATCGGTGAACATTCCGAGGCCGAATTCAGCCACGGCATCTGTCAGCCCTGCGTCAAAAAGCTTTATCCTGGAGTTTACCAGGACTAGCTGTTACGATTTCTCAGGCCAATCACTCGTCTCAACCGGATTCAGAACATATGGGCATCTTAATCGTTGATGATTCGGCGGACGACCGTCTCTTGGTTCAATCCATCCTCTCGGCTGCAGGGTATGACAATCTCCAGATCGCCGATTCCGCGTCCGCCGCATTTCGTTTACTTGGGCTGGATGATGGTAAACACGGCGCCTCTCGTGTCGACCTGATCCTCATGGACATCGTTATGCCGGAGATGAACGGCATCGAAGCCTGCCGGCAGATCAAGGCAGTCGAACGATTCCGTGACACGCCCATCATGATGGTCACTGTGAAGACGGATCCCGTGGATCTCCAGCTCGCTTTTGCCGCAGGCGCACTCGACTATATTGGGAAGCCTATCAATAAGATTGAGCTTCTCACTCGCGTTCGATCAGTCTTGCGCCTGGTCCACGAAATCGAACGGAGACGCGCCCGTGAACAGGAACTCCTCGAGGTTATGCGCCAGCTTCAAGAGGCGAATCAAATGCTTCTGCGCCTCTCCTCTCTTGACGGCCTTACCGGCATTACCAACCGTCGGCAGTTTGACGACTTCTTGGATCAGGAATGGCGTCGTGCCATCCGCGAATTGACTCCGCTCTCTCTGATCATGCTCGACATCGATCGCTTCAAATCCTATAACGATACCCTTGGCCACACGTCGGGAGACGAATGCCTGAGGCAAGTGGCCGCAGCTATCTCGGGAGCCGTCAATAGACCAGGAGACCTCGTCGCTCGGTACGGCGGTGACGAATTTGTGGTCGTTCTTCCCGGCACCCGTACCGATGGCGCGGCGCAGGTGGCAGAGACGCTTCGGCAACGAATTGAGTCTCTCGGTATTACGCACCCCGACGGCGGCTGCACAACCATTAGCGTGGGTTTCGCCTGTACGATCCCAAGCCGAAACACCTCCCCAACCGATTTAATCAAGGCGGCGGATCAAGCGCTCTATCAAGCTAAGCAGGAAGGCCGCAATCGTGCCAAACAAGCCGGCATGCTCACGCTCGTTCCACACTCTCACGAAGACTGACCTTACCCTCCGCACTATGACCATGCCGGGGCCTCGACGAGAAGTGCTGACGGTGATCGGCGCGACACTCATCGCGGCTCTCTCTCCTCACTTGCCTTCGTTTTTATCCACGGACTACCCAGACGACGGACAGGCAGTCCTCGGCGATGGAGTATGTGGCCATGGCTAAGAAAGCATCACCGAGGCGAACGAATCGCACGGACAAGCGAGACCCAACGCCCACGGCTGCCGGTCGTTCACGAACCACACAGCCATCAAAACGGCAACGACTCTCTTCCCCTCGAGCCGAGCCAGCAGGGAAACAGGGACATCGCGCAGCCCCCTCTCAAACTATCAAACAAACGGAACTGGCTCTGCAGAAAAGCGAGGAGCGGTTTCGCGCCTTGGTAAAAACGACAAGCGATTGGGTATGGGAAATCGATGAGCACGCAGTTTTCACCTACTCCAGCCCAAGACTTTTCGATATCCTCGGATATGAACCTGAGGAAGTGCTTGGCAAAACACCGTTCGATTTGATGCCGCAGGAAGAGGCCCGTCGCAT
>JBBRRM010000137.1:0-7694 GCA_038275915.1 Nitrospirales bacterium | reverse complement strand
CGCGGTCCGCTCCCAATTCCAGGCCTGCCGGTCGTGGTGGGATGTTCTTTGTACACTTTTGGAGAGTCCGGATTGCCGAAGGGACGGAGCGCGGGCGAATCCCATATCACTTTGTCGCCCGGAGCTAGATTGGCCGCCTCCACAAACTGCTGGCGCGCTTGCTCCGTATCGCCCAGGGCATTCAAAGCCAAGGCATAGTTATAGTGCGCCGGCCCCGATTGAGGAGCCGCGGTCATCGCTTGGGAAAAATAATTCTTCGCTTCGTCGAACTGCCTGGCTTGATAAGCCTGCGTGCCCTGTTCAGTCAGGGCCACGGCTTGCGGTTTCGCGCCCGACTCGAGCGCGAGCGGGACCAATGGCTTCGCCTTGCTCTTGGAGCAGGCAACGGCCCCGACGAGTAAAAGGGCCACTCCGAGAATGGACACGTATGTCATCGCGCTTCTACGTTGCATCATGACCTCACGTCTTCGTATGTTTCCGCGTCTCTTCCTCGAACGTTTTACGATAGAGCACGTCCCACTCCGCACTGCCCTCGACGATCCCTCGCGAGTAAGAGGCCAGCTTCGCCCTGACCTTTCGATCGATGTCTTCTTCTTGCGCCAATTCGGATGCGAGCACCCGTTTGATCTCTTTCAGGATCCGTCCCTCCTCGTCCTGTACCGTCACCAAGGCGCTTTTCTTGACCACCTGGAGGATGATGTGGGAGAGGTGACTGATTTTGTCTTCGCTCAACATGCTTGCTTGTCGTTCGCATCCCGTCGATTGCTTCACGAGATACGTGCACGCACTACAGGATGATTCCCCGCTCTCGCGCGAGCTTGCTCTTTACCATCGCGAACATCCGCTGAAAATCCACATGCCCCCGCTCGATGTCTTGCTCGTACGCTTTCAATATTTGCCGCACCTCAGCATTGAGGCGATCTTCGACAGACAGTTCCTCGATAATGGCATGATCGATCTGCTCGACGAACGCCTTACGATCGCCGATGATCGCCACCTGCCCTTCCTGCTGGAGCCTGGTAGCAAGCGACTCCGAGATATGGCGAACACGCTCTTTCGATAGTCTCATGGCTAGCAGGCCGTGAAAAAACTATGTTAGCACACGGGGTCTTTGGTAGTCGGCACGTGTAGCACGGAGGAAAACATTGCTGCAAGCTTCTCAAAGGGTCAGACTTCTCACCCGCCCAACCCTAGCGCACCGAGACGCGCCTTGTCCCAGGCAAGGCCACAGCGAACTATCTCTTTAAAGGGGTGGCTGGGACGATCCCAACCGCACGCGTTCAACGAGGGCCTCTGAGGTCGTGCGTCGCGCGAGCACGCGGATCGTCCCAGCTACCCTTTTTCAGCCCCCTGCTAGATCCGTTCGATCCGAATGGTCGGTACTTCCATAACACGCCGCAGCACCGAGGCGTCCCCGAGAATACGGCCGATCACATTGACTCGGTCGGCTGGAACCGGATCCTGCCCCATACTCATCGGAGTTCGTCCGAAGAAAATGGCCAGAACCTGCCCGGCTCCCCAGAACGCGACATCGCCAACTTTCACCTGATTCGTCGCCGTCTCTCGATGGTCCTTTACCCCGGGCATTTTAAAATAGAACTCCTCGCCCCACATGTTGACCGGACTTTCAACCGGCAATGCGGCATAGACTTCCTGCGCCGTCTTCGTCGACTTGAGTTCCGCATCGAGTTGCACAGAACCGACGGTGATACGAATTTTGTTAGGAAAATCGGCCATTGCGTTCCAATCGGCGCCTCTCGGCGATTATAAGATGAAAACCCGCTCAGGCCGCGGACCTTAGCTTGTTTATTCTATGAAATCAAGGCACAATCCCCGGACTACATGCTCACCTCATCCTTCGTTCTTCTCAAAGGTATCGGCCAAAGTTCCGAACGTCGTCTCTGGCAGGAAGGTATTCCCAATTGGGCCGCTTTCCTTCGAGCTTCGACCTTGTCCGGCATCTCCTCGACCAGAAAAGAGTGGTATGACCGGGAACTCGCCACCGCCCAGTCACGCCTTGAACAAGGCGACGCGCACTTCTTCTCCACCTGCCTGAAGAGTCGGGAGCACTGGCGTCTCTTTGAGACCTTTCGCCATCGTACGCTCTATCTGGACATCGAAACGACAGGGATGTCCGCCCGTGAAGGTCATGTGACAGTGGTCGGGCTGTATCGCAACGGGCACATGACGAGTTTGGTCCGCGGAGAAACGTTGACAGAGGACAGGTTGCACGCGGAACTGGAACAGACGGACCTCTTCATTACTTTTTTCGGCAGCGGGTTTGATATTCCCTACTTGCAAGCGAAATTTCCCCGACTGGATTTTAAGAAGCCGCACTTCGATCTCTGCTTTGCGGCGCGCAGGCTGGGCATGCAGGGCGGCCTGAAGCACATCGAGCATGAAGTCCAAATTGAACGCGAGATCGATGTCGTGGGACTCGATGGATGGGAAGCCGTTCGTCTCTGGCACCAGTGGTGCGCGGGAGACGAGGCCGCGCGCGATCTGTTGCTAAGATATAATGCAGCCGACACCAAAAACCTCGAACCGCTGGCGGCGTTGCTCTACGATCAGATGGTCGCACGATTCGGTCCGTCATCCATCGGGTTTCCGCCGAACCGTCACCAGGAACCGGTCAAGGTCGCTCCGTGACGGTATCCCAAAATTGGATTGGAGTCGGTCGAACCGAGACTGGTTACGTGCGAACGTCGAACCAGGATGCGCTGGCCCTCCTGGATGACTGCGGCGTCTGGATGGTGGCAGATGGTATGGGTGGACATCCGGCCGGGGATGTTGCGGCCCAAACCGCTGTGGCTATGGCCACGGAGCGGGCGCGAGCAGGAGCGGGCCGGGTCCGCGAAGATTCGGGCATTGCCGCCGACTTCGTGGCAGACCTCGTCACGAGCGCCAATCAGCGAATCCATGACATCGTGCTGGAGAGACCATCCTTAAAAGGAATGGGCACGACGTTCGTCGCTTTGGCCATCACATCTTCGCCGACGCCGGTCGCCCATATCGCTCACTTGGGCGATAGCCGCGCGTATCTTTATCGGACCGGACAGCTCACACAATTGACGCGCGATCACACCTTTGTCGAAACGTTAATGCAGCGGGGTCTGATCGACGCGACCGCGGCGCTCACACATCCTGAACGTCACATCTTGACCAAAGCTCTAGGGATGGGCGTCGACATGAAACCAGATCGGACCTCGACTCCTGTGACGCCGGATGTTTTGCTCGTGCTCTGCAGCGACGGGCTCACAAAAATGTTGGAGGATGCAGCCATCGCATCGGTGCTCTCCCGTGCGAACGGCGATCCCCATCGAGCCTGCGATGACCTGATCGAGCAGGCCTTGACCAGAGGCGGAGAAGACAATGTAACCGTCGTGGTAGTGGCATATGTGCCGTCCGCCTTTTCCGGGGTTTAGTCATTGACAAGACCTTAATGGCCCTGTAGCCTTTGATTCTAGCCAGACAGTCTTTCTTCCAGTTTTTTGTGTACCAGACAGGAGAATCAACATGCATGTGTCGGTACTGGTTCGTCTCATCGTATTTATGGTCATCGGCGGAGCCTGCTGGGTTCCCGTAGCGATGAGCGCCACCGCAGATAACACCGGGCTCGAAGCTGCAGTCCGTGCCCTGGTGCGAGCCAATGCCGAGAAGGATTTGCCCGCTATGTCCAGGCTGATGGCTCACGACGCCGATATCACTAGCTATAGCATCGGAGGTCGGAAATACGTGGGATGGCCTGATCTTGAGCGAGATATCAAGGATGAGTTTGAGAACGTTTCTTCGCTCGACCTTCCGATCACCGAACTCAAGGTGTGGTCGAAGGGAGATATCGGGTGGTACACGATGGAACTGGATTATGTGCGTATTCTTGGCCAGGGGCCGGACCAGCAACGCGCCGTCCTGCCGTTACGAGAGACCGGCGTACTTGAGCGCCGAAAGGGCCAGTGGGTCCTCCTGTCCTGGCATGAATCCTTTCGCAATCCCAGCGGGACGATCGCTAGCGACGATCGGGTGAAACCCGCTGCACCACGCACAGTCGCTTCATCGACCGGCCAATCGATCCTCCCGGACCTGAGCGGGGAATGGGAAATTCTGGAAGTCGAAGATAATAAGTCCTACAAAGCCACCTTGGATCACGCAGGGAACGGGCCCTATACCCAACACGGTGGCCGCTTCGTCACCACAAAGTATGCGGACCGGCTTTGGCTAGGGACATGGAATCAAACCGGCAATGATCGTGAAGGGGGCTTTGAGGTGTTACTCTCAGAGGACGGCACTCAGGCGAAGGGCATCTGGTGGTATTCGCGGGTCGGCACCCAAAAGAACATTCCTCCTCGTGAACACGGCGGAACCTACATCTGGAAACGAGTCACTCCGCCACCGACCACCCGATGACACCTGCACGTTCCATAGGCATATCCGACTATTGCACCATATATTCGCGTGCCCACTTTTCACGCTTGGGAGGTTTTATGCGTCAGGTACTCCTCACTCTACTCGCCGGCATCTGTCTGGTGACTCCTGTACTCGCAGACGGCGGTCACGACCATCATGCCGTGCCAACCCTTTCCCACCAAACCACGACGACGGTAACCTACGAGAACAATACTGTGACCCTCACCTTCGGTCCCATCGATCTTCCTGCCGGTCACGATGGAGACCTTGCGGCATCAATGCCTAAGCATAACTTTCAGCTTCCCAAAGATATGTATATGGTCGGGTACAAGACTGCGGTGTTCACCAAGGAAGGGAAGCCCCTCCCCAAAAACTATCTCCATCACATCTTGATGCTCAACAACGACAAACCGAGCGTCTCATGCCCGGGTGAGCCGTTGTTTTTTGCGGGAGCAGGGCTGGAGATGACCGAGACGCGTTTTCCGGAGGGCTACGGCGTCAAGCTCGCCAAAGGTGAGCACCTCATGTCGATTGTCGCATTTTATCACAAGGCACCGATTACCAAGGATGTGATGGCCACCTTCACCATGTATATGGCGCCAGAGGGGACTCCCGTGAAAGAAATGGACGTGTATCAAGTGGGGGTCAATATTGTGTGCTTCAGCAAGTTCTCCCAGCGAGGCCCGGACCAGACAGATGAAGGGATAGAGATTAACTCCGGAGTCCAGACCCACAGTGCGCCACTCAAGTTCTCGATGGATGGCTGTGTGAAGTTCGCCTATCCTCATGGGCATGACGAACTCCTCATGATCGGGTTGGACAACAAGACCAAGAAGCAGACTCTGCTGCGGACGGTTCCCGATGTATCCCAGGACGGAACCTTCCTCCAGTTTCAACCGCATCAAGTCTATAAAGACGGTCAGGGATTTCCTGTGACGAAGGCTGATGATTATGAGATGGTCATGGTTCATCACCACCCCTTGCAAAAACAAGAAGCCCAGCACGGGATGGGAAATTATTTACTGTACATGACCCCTGGCGCCTGTCCCACGACCTCGAATACGGCACTCGCCAAGTAGCGACAATATGTGCCCCGCTACCCGCCGTCCGGTCTGCGGCGGGTAACGAGGCGTTCCCTCGGATCGCTCCCTCCCCGATCTCCCTCTAGCTCCGTTCAATTTTGTTCGTGATCGGAATCCGTGAGGGATCCCCCTACCAAAGAAGGCCGCCTTCCATCTCATGTGGACTGGGTTTCCGACCTCCGCCTGTGCTATTCACATCGTGACCCTCAGACACATGCCCCTGGTCGCTTGTAGGAGAAGAGGAGGGGGCTGGTTTGTCTTGGATTACGTAATGAGCGAACGTTGTGTTCTCGCTCTGGAACTGGGCTTACTCGCATTCCCAGAACCACAGGGATCCCTCGATGCCGCAGAGTGAGCCGGTCTCCATCCTGATTATCAGCGAACACGCTGATAGCATTAAACTCGTCACCATCAGTCTGCGCGGCTTCTTTCCAGGCTGTCGTGTGGACGTCGCCTATTCCGCCGAAGAAGCCCGCGCATGGGCGTCGTCGCACGAATGGCCTCTCATCCTCATCGACGAACAATGCCTCACCAGAGATCACGCGTCCCTGCCCGCCGAATTCAAGCGCCGCGCGCCATATTCGACGATCATTCTTCACAGCGACCGAACTGATTCATCAGCGGCCCTTCAAGCGCTCCAAGCCGACGTTGATTTTTTTCTTTCGAAGAAATCTCCCGCCTTTCTCACGGAGCTCTTGTTCTGTGCCAAGGAGTCTTTCGAAAAACGTCACCTGAAAATGGCCCTGGACCACGCGCACGAACGCCATCGCCAACTCATCGAATCGCTCAGCGATGTCGTCTATGAACTCGATGCGAACGGCTGTTTCGTGACGGTCAGTCCCGGCATCTCCACGCTTTTGGGCTACACCCCTGATGAACTGATCGGATTGCCCTATAGTACTCTTCTCCCTCCCGACCAAGAGTCGAGGGCTCGGTATCGACTCAACGAACGTCGCTCTGGAGCACGTGGCACCAGCGGTGTTGAATTCACCTTTCAAGGGAAACGCACGCAAGACGATAGGTCCCCGACTCTCACGGCGGAAGTCAACGCCAGAGGACTCTATGACACCCTTCGCCGCTTTCTCGGTACAGTAGGGCTGATCCGGGATCTTTCCCAACCCAAACAACAAGACATCACGATCCACCAGCTTCGTCAGCACCTCCGGAGTACGGATGAACTGCTCGCGCTGTCCCAACGAGTGACCTTGTTGTCTCAACAACTGCACGATCCGTTGACTTCACTACTGACACAGTCCCAAGAGCTCCTCACAACGATCCGCGAAGCACGGCTGGAAGACCAAGCCGAAACACTCGCCAGTCATGCCGCAGAAGCGACGAAACTCAGAACACAGCTGGCACAAGTGCTCCACGAGAGAACTGAAGGCGCCCCAGGACCGACGATCAACGACATTCTTGACGACGTGCTCATGCCCGCAACCCCGCAGATCGTGGATGATGCAGGCATCATCCGTCACTTCTCGTCGCCCCTGCCCCTCCTCGTCGGCGATCGCGAGCAGGTTGCAAAACTTCTTCGCCATCTTCTGAACTACGCGCAGACCTACTTAATGATGACCGGTCGCGCGCATCGCCTCATCGTGAGCACGCGCGCAGTCGGACCTTCCTCTATCTCTGAAGAGGCCCCTGCCCTATTTCCCCTCGCGCCGCCTACAGAGGTCGAAGTCGAGGTGCGCGAATCAGACCTGGTGCGGTCGGCGGAATCTCAGGGAACTTCGCCCGCACCCATCGATCTCTTCGAGTCCTATGAGCTCGTCCGCCAATTGGGGTGCAGCTTAGATTTATCCGCGCCGATGCAGGGCCCTCTTCACATCACGCTCCGTCTGCCGGTCGCCTCTCGTCCGCCCTCAGCGATACTTCCGCTGCAGATGGCCGTCCCTGCCGCCCAGCCCACAGTCGCTTCTGAAACGAAGAGTGCCACGTCCGCACCTGTCCAGACCGCCGACTCAGGCAGTTTGCAACAGGAACGGCGCCACTCACCTCGGGTTCCCACGACCCTGCCGGCCACGATCACGGTCGGCTCGGCGACGTGGCACGGCACCATTTCAAATCTCGGCCTCGGCGGCACCTGTATTACACTTCCCAGCGACTTCCCCAACGTTGCCCCGCAAGTTGCCTATGTCGTACTCAAAACAGCCGTGGGGATCCTCGAACTGCAAGGTGAGGCGCGGGAACGGCCGATCTCGCTCCCTT
>JBBRRM010000136.1:0-7699 GCA_038275915.1 Nitrospirales bacterium | reverse complement strand
ATGCAATTCCTCTGGTCGTACGTTGAGCAAGTCGTGAGTTTCCAAGGGGCAGCCCTCGATGCGGACACGCCATTATTCTGGTCCAGCTGGGGTCGGCGCGGCGTCGGCAAAATGCGGCAGCCGATGACGGGGAAAAACATCTGGCGTCTCTGTAAAGTGTACGGCCGGATGATCGGCGCGCCGATGCTGAAGCCCCATGATTTGCGGCATGGGGTCGCGATGGAAGTCTACGAGCAGCACCATGATCTCGAAGAAGTCCGCGCGCTGTTAGGCCATGCCCGTATCGAGACGACGCAACTCTATGCGCGAATCCGGCCACCCCATCTGAAACACACGGTGGAATTCTACGAAGCACGCGCGAACCGATTGCTGAGCATGCCGCTCACGGAGCAGAAAGCGGTTTAAGGAACATGCACATGTTCCTTAAACCCGGAGAGATATTCCTTAAGAAAAACAATGTGGTGGTCCCAACGGGATTTGAACCCGTGTTTAAGCCTTGAGAGGGCTCCGTCCTAGGCCAGGCTAGACGATGGGACCAGACATCAATGACGTGGGATCGAGTCGGCACAGTAGCACAGGGGCTTTTCACTTTTCAATTCCTGATGATTCTGTGAAATATTCGTGCTTCCACACCGCCAATCCGTCCACGACTTGACAGAGACGTTGGCATAGCCTAACTTGCAGAAAACCTGCTCAGCGGGCCTCTGGGAGAGGGTATTCGTCGCCCTCGGCATCCTCTTCCTATTGAATGACTCATGGTGGAACATGAACAAACCGCCCCAAGCCAAAACAATCGGAATCACAGACTCTCCTGAATTGATCGACCTCGAAAAGCCCGAACAAGGCCTTGAGCTCCATGTCGGCTCGAATGTGTTTCGAAATACGAACGGCGTCGTCAAGCTTCAAGGTAAAGAGCACATGGTTATGGAAACGCAACCCCATCCATTGGCATTGCTCCTGACCATGGACATCTACGACGAAGAGGGAACCCGCGTCGGGCATATCCGAAGGAATGCGCTCTCGGCGCACAGTGCGGGCCGCTTCACCATCGAGATGAAGACGAACGACGAATCAACGCCGAACGACCAGCCTTCAGTCACCGTCGCAGACCGAACGACCGGACTCACAGTGCTCGAAGCATGTCTCGTGCAAGGAAGGAAAGTGAGGATGACCGTGGGACACTTCTATACCCATAAAGGCGAGTTGGTCACCATCAGCCCACACTATTGCCGCATCGGCACCGGCCTCACGTTGTTTGGCGATGTGGCAGAAAGCCGCGGCGGCGCGGCGGCGATCGGGTAATCTGTTCCTTATCCACAGCTTTAGCCCCTTACGTTCTCCGCGTCCGCTCTCCTACAATTACAAGAACGACAATCAGTAACGACCTCCGGCTCCATGTTGGAAAACACATCCTTTTTGACAAGGAGCAAGACTCTCGTACAATACGACATGTGTCAGACGTCGCGAAGCCGAGCGTACAAGCCTTCTTAGTCTGCGACCAGGTCATCGAGGACAGCAGCACCAAGAAGAAAAGCCTTATCGGCCTCTTCACACACCTCCAAGCCGTAAGCTTTCCCTTCCAGCACTCACAAATGGGGTTATATTTCTGCATCACGGATGCCGAAGGAACGTATCACTTCGACATCGATTTGATCTACCTCAACAACGAACAGCTTGTCTGCCGGGCCACCCTTCCAAATATTACCATCGCCGACCACCTTCAAATTTCAGGCTTCGGGATCAATATTCCCTCCCTGATCTTCCCCGCTCCCGGGCGCTATGAGTTTCGCCTTCGCATGGAAGGACATCTCATCGCACAGAAAGACTTCAGCGTGATACAGCTGCCGACTCACCAAACCACATAGTAGTCGGTTCTCTCCAGCATCCGGCTTCGCAGGATAAGCTCTTCTCCCCTATGCCATTCTTGTGATAGAACAGCCCGCGACGACCAGGCTCGCACATTATCCTTTCTGCAGAGGAGTCATCGCACTATCGTGTCTGAACCGACTAGCGCTTCAAATTTTATCCGAGACATTGTGGCCGCGGATCACGCAGCCGGAAAGCATGGAGGCCGAGTGGTCACGCGTTTTCCACCTGAACCGAACGGCTATCTCCATATCGGCCACGCGAAATCTATCTGCCTGAATTTCGGCCTGGCAAATGACACCCCGGGTGGCATCTGCCATCTGCGATTCGACGATACCAATCCGACCACCGAAGACCCTGAATATGTTCGCGCGATCCAGGACGACGTCCAATGGTTGGGATTTAATTGGCAGGATAGGATGTTTTTTGCCTCAGATTACTTCGAACAGCTGTACGACTTTGCCGTCCGGCTGATCCGTAAGGGCAAAGCCTATATCGATACCTTAACGGCAGAGGAAATGCGCGCCTATCGCGGCACCCTCACTCAACCGGGAAGCAACAGCCCTTCTCGCGACCGTTCGGTCGATGAAAACCTTGACCTCTTTCGACGCATGCGGACCGGGGAATTCGCCGACGGAACCCACGTCCTTCGAGCCAAGATTGACATGGCGTCGCCCAATATCAATCTACGCGATCCAGTCCTCTATCGCATTAGGCATGCGACGCATTATCGAACAGGGGACACCTGGTCTCTGTACCCGGCCTACGACTATGCGCATCCGCTTTCGGACGCGCTCGAAGGGATCACGCATTCCATCTGTACTCTGGAATTTGAAGATCATCGTCCCCTTTATGACTGGGTCGTCGAGCAGGCCGAAGCGCCACATCGACCGCAGCAGATCGAGTTTGCTCGCTTGAACTTGACCTCTACCGTCATGAGCAAACGGAAACTGCTCGAATTGGTCGAGAAGAAACTGGTAAGCGGCTGGGATGACCCCCGATTGCCGACGATCAAAGGGCTTCGGCGCCGCGGGTATACTCCGGAAGCGATTCGGGCCTTCTGCGACCATATTGGGGTAGCGAAGCGCGATGCCGTTGTCGAGATCCAGTTGCTCGAGCACTTCATTCGCGAGGACCTGAATAAGCGAGCGCCCCGAGTGATGGCCGTATTGCGGCCGCTCAAAATTATTCTCGACAACTATCCCGAGGGTCAATCCGAAGAATTGGAAGCCGTCAACAACCCGGAGGATCCGTCTGCAGGGACGAGGAAGATTCCCTTTTCACGCGTTCTCTACATTGAACAAGACGATTTCCGTGAAGATCCGCCCAAACAATTTTTCCGGCTCGCCCCCGGACGCGAAGTGCGACTCCGGTACGCCTACATCATTAAATGTGTGGGAGTGACGAGAGATCCGCAGACCGGTGAGATCACCGAACTCCATTGCACCTACGACCCGACGACAAAGAGCGGCGCCTCCCAAGAACAACGCAAGGTCAAGGCGACCGTCCACTGGGTTTCTGCGGCCCATGCCGTGGACGCCGAAGTCCGTTTGTATAACCCCCTCTTGGTGACAGACCTGGCGAAGATACCGCCAGACCACGATTGGACGACATACCTCAACCCACAATCCTTGGAGCGAATTACTGGTTGCTTGGTTGAGCCTAGCCTGCGGTATACAGTGCCAGGCGCACGTTACCAATTCGAGCGCCTGGGATACTTCTGTACCGATCAGGATTCGGTCTCTGGGACCCTAATATTCAATCGCACCGTGTCGCTCAAAGATGCCTGGGCCAAGATCGAAAAAGCTCAGCCCGCCCGATAACAGCACCGTACCTTCCTCTGGCCATTCACATACAGTTTCCATGTTTTGCTTCACCCTATTCCTGGGTTTGCTAGACTAGCCGATATAAGAGGACTCGCCTCGAAGAGGACTCTCGGACCGGATGGAGGACCGCATGATTGAATTTCGAGAATATCCACGAATCCCCGTTGATATGCAGGTCTTCTTCTCCAGTACCAACAAAACAGACATCCGCGAAGGCACCATGTTCGATCTGTCGGCCAAAGGATGCGCCGTCACCAGCATGTCGTCGGTTCAATCAGGTTCCGCCGTAAGAATCCTCATCAGGGCGACCGAACTTGGTTCCCCCATCACGATCGAGTCCGCTGCGGTCCGTTGGAGTGAAGGTGGGGAATTTGGAGTCGAATTTCTCGGTCTCTCGGAAATCGATCAGCGCCGTCTGCACCGCTTGCTGCAAGTCGCCACCACCCACAAGATCCGCCCGAGTTGACCGCCGTTCGAATCTCGGATGTCGCGTGGTACAATCCCGGGCATGACCTGTCCCATCTGTCATCGACCCAGCACCTGGGAAGGCAATCCCTGGCGCCCGTTCTGTTCAGAACGCTGTCAGATCACGGACCTGGGGACCTGGGCGACGGAAGGGTATCGAATTCCCGGCACACCGGTGACGATCGATCCGGAACAGTACGCGGAAGAAAATTCAGACGAGTAATGCGACCGGCTGATCACGTAAGGCAGTTTACAGCTTGGTACTCCTGTCCCACTGGGTGGATCAGTCAAAGTGGAGGATATGAGCCAGTGCTTTATTCGGACTCGATTGATCTAGGGTCTTGAGCCGACTCGCCTGCTGGAGAAACTGTTGCGGATCCTGAAGGGCAATCGTCCTGACGGTCTTTCCACTCAGCGGTCCTTCATCCCGATTCCCTAGGATAATTCCATCGCTCGCGTACCTGACTGGCAGCGGATACGTCTCGAGCAAGCGTGCGAGCCAACCTTCTGCAAGAATCTGGTCGCTCGCCGAAGCCGTGTCCCAAATCTCAATCGACCGGAAATGAGATCGATTCGGCTTCGGGATATCCCACTCCCTGCACAATCGCGAGTTCCTGCCTCTCCCATAGCGCCATGAGTGGCTCCAGCGCATAGTGAAGCCCGAGTTTCGGCGACAGCTGTAGGACCCGCTCATGAGAAACCGCCAGGTGCGGCCGGGCCTGATAGTAGCGGTGGTCAGCATATGGAACGAGCGTATTGAGGCCATCGTTGCCCCCATGCAGCTCAATCAAGATCAACACGCGATCCCACCGGCCCCGGCTCGTTTCAGCCTGGGCGGCGAAGAGATCGAACGGCCGCGGCGCGAGCAACACGAGGGGCAACACTGTAAACAGCTTAAGAAGTTCTCGACGTGTCACGATCTTCCCTTACTTCAGTTGGTAGACCGGATCCATCACCAGTTGATAGACCAGCTGCCACCGATCGGCCCCGTCGGGAATCTGATTCACCGGGGGAACCAGCGTGAGCACCGACTGCACCGTTTCCGGCTCTTCCTCTGCGGGCCACGAGGCTCCGTGCCTCTCGTCCATGCCGGCCTGGTGATGCATGCCCCCATTCATCTCAGTGCCCCGCAGACCGCGCTGCAGCCATTGCCAGCGGTCCAGCAACGTCGCGCTCGTGATCCAGCGGGTGCCCCCCGGCCATCCTTTCACATTGGGAGGATCGAAGAGGTCCTGCCCCAACCGCTTCCCATACTTCGCGAGGATCGTCAGGTCTTTCATCGGCAGGTTCAGAAGCCGGATGGTGCCCACGAGCAATTCAACCGGCGATTTCACAAGCCCTCCGCGAGTCTCAGCCGTCCAGAAGTGCGAGGAGGTCAACAGCCCGTAAAGGACCGGCCTGATCTAGTAGCCGCTGTTGCGAAACGATGTAGCCAGCCGTTCGACTTCCGTGGGATCCGGTTGATCGGATACGAATTCCCGCCAGAGTTTGGCTGTCACATACGGATCTTTCGCGACCTGGAAGAGCGATTCACGAAAAGAACCCACGGCATGGTACCGGAGCAGAACATTTTGGCGGTACAATAAGGCCGGCCATTTCACCTTGTGAAAACTGGATGTGAAATGGTTGTGCCAGAACAGTGTCATACGTTCTGTCAGGGGCGATGGCGTGGTGAGTAACTCCTGATACCACCAGCCTTTCAGGTCGAAAGCCTCATCACGTCGTTTCTGCTGCAACGTTTTCTTCTGCTCGAAGGTCATCCGCTTCATCCCATCTACCGGTGGCAATGCGGTCAGCACATCGAGTGGCGGACTGGTCTTTGCCTCTCTGCCGGTCCCGTCAAGAAGTCACTCGACCGCAGCCTCGCGATCAAGTTTCGCCAGTGAGCGAATCTCAGCCGGAGAGCCGCCGAATCCTGTGCGGCCCAAGAGATGTCGGGCATCCTGAAACGTCATGGCCATCGCCAAGGCTCCATCAGTCCGAACGAATCCTGACTGCATGATACAACGAACGTTCCAAGATCTGGTTGACGACCAAGCGCCGATCTTCATTTCATAGTTGGCAACTCCTGTTCATCTTGCTAAGGTCACCGTTCCTTTGCCCTCTCACCAGGAGTACGTACCATGCTTCCAACAACAGGCTATGCCGCCATGACCGCCAAGGCCCCGCTGACGCCTTTCTCATTCGAGCGTCGCGCCGTTGGTCCCCACGACGTGCTGATCACGATCACCCATTGCGGCATCTGTCATTCGGATATCCATCAAGCCCGTGACGAATGGGGCGGTTCGATTTTCCCCATGGTGCCGGGACACGAAATTGTCGGCACGATCTTGCAAGCAGGGAGCGCGGTCACCCGGTTCAAAGTGGGCGAAACGGCCGGCGTCGGTTGCTTTGTAGATTCCTGCCGGACCTGCCCCGCCTGTCGTGAGGGATTGGAGCAATATTGCGAGACCGGCATGATCCTCACCTACAGCGGCCGAGACAAAGACGGCCGGCCTACGCAAGGCGGTTATTCGACGCAGATTGTCGTGGATGAGAGTTACGTGCTGCGGATTCCGTCAGCCCTATCGCCTGCCGGAGCAGCCCCGCTCTTATGCGCGGGAATTACCACATATTCCCCGCTTCGCCACTGGGGTGTCGGCAAGTATCACAAGCTTGCGGTGGTGGGATTGGGTGGACTGGGCCACATGGCTGTGAAGATCGGCAAGGCGCTCGGAACCGACGTGACCGTTCTGAGCACATCGGATGGAAAGCGAAAAGATGCCGAGCGGTTAGGTGCCGCGGACTTCGCCCTTACGTCACAACCCGAGACATTTACACGCTTACAGCGGCACTTTGATTTTATCCTTGATACCGTTTCAGCCCCGCACGACTATAACGCCTATGTGAACCTCCTCAAGACCGACGGGACGCTTATTCTCGTGGGGGCTCCGGACAAACCGACGCCGCTGGAGCCATTTCCGCTGATTCTGCATCGACGCAGCATCGCTGGCTCGGTGATCGGAGGCATCCGTGAAACTCAAGAGATGCTCGACTTCTGCGCCATGCACAATATTGAGTCCGACATTGAATTGATTCCAATCCAACAAGTGAATGAAGCCTACGAGCGAGTCCTGTACGGCGATGTCCGATTTCGATTCGTCATCGATCTGCGGTCGATTAAGTAACAACTCGGGTATCAGCTACGCGCAGCCTGTACCCTGCATGGGCTTTTTTATTGTGGCGTTGGAGTGAGCGCGATTAGAAAAAGTGGCTGGGGGACTAGGAATCGAACCTAGGTAGCCGGCTCCAAAGGCCGGCGTCCTACCGCTAGACGATCCCCCAGCGCGGTACGGAACCGAGGCATGATCTGAAAGGACGGGGCGAGAAATAATTTTGGCTGGGGGACTAGGAATCGAACCTAGGTAGTCAGATCCAGAGTCCCCCTGACCACATTATCACTGGTTGTGACGGAGAGGGATTCTATAATGGTCAAAGGCATGGTTACAAGTTATTTGCGCCTTGGCATGATGCTCCAGGGTGACTATGTTTGATTAAGAACC
>JBBRRM010000135.1:0-7753 GCA_038275915.1 Nitrospirales bacterium | reverse complement strand
AGCCGTTGACTCAGCACCGTACTGCGACCATGGTCGCGCAAATCGATGACCTCTACGCTCGGTCGCGTATCAGACGCCAAGAGCTTGCGCACCACGATCCCGCATCGTTCCACCGCTGCTCTGGTTTCAAGACTGGGATGGGAAGAACTCAGGACCAGCACTGCCCGTTCATCCTGCGCCCTCCACCAAGCCACTTCACGTGCATGGTAGCGTGGTTCTTGCGCTTCTTTGAGCGCTGAATCTTCTTCTCCCTCGATCCAAATTGCTCCGATTGCAGTCAAAGGGAGAAAGACGGCCGAACGGGTCCCTACGACCACTCGAACGGTCTGCTGACGCATCTGATCCCACATCTCTGCTTTCACCTGGTCTGAAAGACCGCTATGGAAACAGACCGGCAAAATGCCTGTCTCATCACGAACCAAGCCCGCAATCCACTGAGCCCGTTCTGCTTCGCCAACGATGATGAGGATCGTCTGCCCACGGTCGAGCACCAGGCGCACGGACTGCTGCAATAGGCCCAACCGATCGGTCCAGGGAGCCTGCACCAGAATCCGAGACGGTGCTCGTACTTTCAGCGCCTCGAAGAGTGGTTCCGCCCAAGACATTGGGCCGTCGGGGAAGAGCGGTGTGGTGATGCCGAAACTGCCCGGATTCATTTGTTCGCGCAGCCGGCCCACAGGCGCAGTCGAGGCCGAGGGCAGGTCCTGAACTTCCACCACCCACCCTCGAGCCTTCAAATCCTGCAACAAATCGGTAGGACCGGGACCGCGAGACGACCGGCGAAGTCCTGACGGCTTTTTCCCAAGCCTTGTGAGAAGTGCCCGCGCCTTCGCTGAACAGGGTTCGCGAGCCGCGAGTGCCGCCCGCCCTTGCTCCGTTAGTTCGTAATGGCTAATCTGCGCTCGAGGTCTCGGTACCGGAGGCAGCACCAATCTGAGACATTGTCCCCATGGCGCCACATACTGTTCGGCCACCCGCCGGGAGAGCTGGAACAGGTTCGAAGACACATCTGCTGCCTCCCCTTCTGGAAGCGTTGAGTGAATCTCCTTAAGGCGCGCTCGATCAAGACCGTGGGGAAGAACCTGGGAAAGGGAGATCACCGCCCCCTGAAGCATCGATCGCCCGAAGGGGACAAGGACTCGATGTCCAATGCGCAGCGTGGGTTGGAGCGACAATGGTACGGCATAGGTGAATGGGCCAGCCAGATGCCGTGGAACAATAACATCTGCGAATAGGGCCTCAGGCTCTGTGCGTGGAGGGGCTGCCTGGGTTGAAATCATGCGGCATTGTAGTAGCACAAGAAAAGTGGGAACAACGAGTGAGAGCGGAGAAGTTTTGAAGGGAACCCCGGGAGGATTGACATGGAATCGTCAACCCTCCTCAGAGTTAATGGTGAATTTACTGTGGAGGAGCGATGGGAGCGACGGAGTTTTTATCCGAATTGTTCTGGTCCACTGCAGACGGAATTGTCACCGGAGTAGGATCCGCAGGCACAGATGAAGGGTCCATCATCGATGGACCGGTTGGAGCTAATGGAATTGTTTTGTCCGCTGCGGAAAGCGGAGCCCCGCTTTCCGCTGAACCGAGACGGGATAAGTTGACTCCATTATCGCCCGCCTCGCTGGGTTTCACGGCCGGGTCAGACTGTTCTCTGACCGACTCAGGCGAGTAGAGTACGATGTCCACACGGCGGTTCTTTTGGCGACCCAATTCCGACGCATTGCTGGCCATCGGCTTCGTATCACCATAACCGACCGACGAAAGCTTCGCCGAATCGATCCCGCCCTTCTCGGTCAGATAGCGGAGAACACCGCCAGCCCGAGCTTTCGACAGGTCCCAGTTCGTCTGGTACAGCGACTTAAGCGAGGGACCGATTTCCCTGTTATCCGCATGGCCCTCAACTCGAATCAACCGATCGCCGGAAGCGGTCTTGAGATAGGCAATCAGTTCATCGAGCACCTGATAGCTCTCAGGTTTGATCGTGGCTTCACCCGATTCATACCGAAGCTGTTTCATCAAATCACTGAGGCTGATTCGGGTTTCACGGGCAACAGTCTGAACCTGGAACTTGCTTGGAGGGGGAGACAAAACAGGAGAGATACTCAAAGACTGCTGGGAAGATTGAGAGATTGGCATGACCTCCGAGGCACGAGCCTTGACCAGGAAGCGATCACCCTTGAGAATACGGGATATCGATTTGGTGATCAGCGCCGTGGCAGTGCGGTCTTCTGTAGACAGGACTTTCAATTCTCCCACGGTCCGCTGAGGAAGGCTCCCTCCGGATCGAACCACCTCCATTCGATCCCCAGGTCTGACACCGTCCTCTCGCCCACGGTCCAGATAGACGATATTCCTCTGCCCCACCAGGTTCATCATCCCCATGTTGGACTGGAACTCTACCACCCGTCCCTCCATATCGCCTGGGGAAAGCTGGTCAACTGCTGCTGTCTCGTCCATCGGAAGCACGAATTTCATCACTGGGTCACCCGGCGATACAGTTGCATAGGCCCGCATGATCTGGACAGTGGTCAGGTCCTTGTCAACTTGGGTCACCTGGACGACCGCCAGCCGATTCACCAAATGGCCGAGATATTGACCGGTAATCGGATGAAATACTTTATGCGCTCGTTTGTAGATAGTGAAGAGATCTCCTAGCTGGACATCACCGGGCTTTTTCAATCGGAGGTACAGGACATCCCGACTCCCCAAAATCATATGATCTCCGGTAGTCTGATTGTCACCGGTAATTACGTTCACGAATCCGTCTTGTGGAGTCGATCGCTGGATGGAGCCGGACGAATAGGCCAAAGCCTGTTCTCCGAATCGGATCGAACTGAGGTCATCTGCTGCCCGAGCCAAAGGAAGGAGCGGCGCGGCAAGAGAGCAGACCAGGAGAGAGAGCAGACATTTCATCGAATAGTGAGCCATGGTGATTGTCCTTCATGTAAGGCAAGTATTGCTCACAGAACCATAGCAAATAGTCCTGTATTGTCAAGAATATTGAGGTCTTGTCCTCATTGACCGAGCCATTTTCCAATGCTAAGGTGATCTGGAGAATGGTTTCTTCCAGAAGGGAAACTCCATGGGGTCTGACCAGCTTCCCAACTTCGACGCTCAACGTCAGGATCATCCGCGTATCGAGACCCAGATTCACCGACGTAAAAAAGCCAAGGCCTTCTCGGCGCTACAGCCTGAGTGGGATCAAATTGACCAACAGCCACCCTCCCACCTGCGCACCCCAGCTGGTAGCATGGCGCCAACCCCACCAAACAAAACAAAAAGCCGCTCTTAGTCGACGCCAATCTGACATGCAGGTGCGCGAGTAGACCCTCCCTCGGAGCTGAAACTATTGGCCGCGTACAGGCCCCTATAGATCACAATATTCCACTCTTGCCATCGACGCCTCAGAAAGCAATAGATCCTAGGACTTTCGGGTCGAGGGGGTAGGTCCTTTGGACGCTTGCTATCCTCGTAATCCAGAGTCTAAGATCCCGTTCTCCTTGCATCTCAAGGCGTTGAAAGGTCAGCCCTATGAGCGGTTTCGAGTTACTCCTTGAGTACCTGACCAGATACTTTCCGATTCTGCTGTTTATTTTCGTGGCGTTGCTATTCGGCGTGGTAACGCTGCTCCTCAGTTACCTGGTCCAGCCGAAATATCCAGAACCAGAGAAGCTCTCGACCTATGAGTGCGGATCGGAACCGTTTTCTGATGCTCGGATGCCCTTTCCGGTTCGATACTATATCTTCGCGATGCTCTTCGTTATTTTCGATATCGAGGTCATCTTTCTATACCCGTGGGCAGTGGTCTTCACCAAGATCGGGTTAATTGGATTGATTGAAATGTTGGTCTTCATTGCCTTGTTCTTGGTGGCCTATATTTATGCGTGGCGCAAGGGAGCCCTGGAATGGGACTGATCCAAATTGGTCGTCATGATAAGGACGGCACACCGGATATCGTCACGACAACAGTGGAAAAAGCCGTTAACTGGGCTCGCAAGGGATCGCTGTGGCCGATGACGTTCGGCCTGGCCTGCTGCGCGATCGAAATGATCGCTGCGGTTTCGTCACGGTATGATATGGACCGCTACGGAGCCGGGGTCTTCCGGGCTTCACCACGTCAATCCGATCTCATGATCGTAGCCGGAACTGTCTGCCGGAGGATGGCTCCTGTCATCCGGAAAATTTACGATCAGATGCCGGAGCCGAAATATGTCATTGCGATGGGATCCTGCGCCACGTCAGGAAATATCTACGACAGTTATAGCGTCGTTCAAGGGGTCGATCGCTTCGTTCCGGTCGATATCTACGTACCGGGTTGCCCCCCAACGCCCGAGGCGCTCTTCGACGGCATCCTCAAGTTACAAGAACGGATCATGCTGAAGCGCGTGTTCCTGAAACAACCGGATCAGGTCAAGCCCGGTCTAAAAATATAGGACTCGATCGATGTCATTGCAGCAAGTGGCCAGCCGCGTCCAAGAAACCTTTGCCACCGGCTTCGTCAGAGCCGTTGAATGGCGTGGCGATCTTGCGGTGACTGTGACGCGGGACCGACTCCATGAAGTGGCGCAATTTTTACACGACGATCCCGCCATGGACTTCGATTACATTGTCCATGTGAGTTCGGTTGATTGGCCTGACGACGAAGAACGATTTGAAGTCGTATACGAGTTCTATTCGATCAAGAAACGCCAGCGAATACGGCTCAAGACCAGAGTGCCCGAGTCGGATTGCATCGTGGATTCCCTCACCGATCTCTGGAAAGGCGCGGACTTCATGGAGCGCGAAGTCTATGACATGATGGGAATCCGTTTCCGGCACCATCCGGATCTCCGGCGGATCCTTATGCCAGACGATTACACAGAAGGCTATCCGCTGCGAAAAGATTTTCCGCTTCGTGGCAAAGGGTGGCGTGACACATTTGAGTTCCTGGATGAAACAGCTCGGTAGAACAGACGATGGCCTTTGAAGATCAACGAACAACCGTCTACAAGGTCGATCCGGCCCATCCGGAAAGCGAGACCCTCCCGACTCTGCGGACGGAGGAACTCCTGCTCAACATGGGCCCCCAGCACCCCAGCACCCATGGGGTACTGAAAGTGATCCTCGAATTGGAAGGAGAGCGGCTCGTCAAATCAACCCCCGTACTTGGATTCCTGCACCGCGGCGTGGAGAAGCTCGCGGAAGATGGCACCTACCATCAATTCATTCCCCATACCGACCGGCTCGACTACGTCTGCGCGATGTACAACAATTTCGCCTACTGTCGCGCGGTCGAAAAACTCATGAACATCACCGTGCCGGACCGTGCCGACTACCTGCGCACGATCGTCGCGGAGGTCCAACGGATTATCGGCCATCAGTTCTGGCTCGGAACCCAGGCTCTCGACATCGGAGCCATGACCGTCTTTTTCTACTGTTTCCGGGATCGGGAAATTCTTCTCGATTGGTTTGACGAACTCTGCGGCGCGCGCCTGACGACCAGTTGGTACCGCATCGGCGGCGTCGAGCGGGACTTCACGCCCTCGCTGCTCGGTAAGCTGAGGCAATTCCTGGACTACTTTCCTCCCAAAATAGACGAGTACGTGGTGTTCCTTGAGAAAAACAGGATCTGGATCGCACGGACCAAGGGAGTGGCCGTCATCTCGGCGGAAGACGCCGTGAGTTTCGGTCTCAGTGGGCCGACGCTCCGCGGTTCGGGTGTCGATTATGACCTCCGTAAGGCCGAGCCCTATTCGGCCTACCCCAAGTGCGAATTCAGCGTGCCACTCGGTAAAAACGGCGACACCTACGATCGATACTGGATTCGCGTCCAGGAGCTCTATGAAAGTGTGAAAATCATACGGCAATGCCTGGAGCAGATGCAGGAAGGCCCCATCATGGCCGACGTGCCCAGCGTCACGTTGCCGCCGAAGGAACGAGTCTTTACGAATCTGGAGTCCATGATCCAGCAATTCAAGCTTTTCTCTCAGGGCTTCGACGCCCCTCCGGGAGAGATTTATTGCGGGACCGAAGCGCATAAGGGGGAGCTGGGGTTCTATATCGTCAGCACGGGCGGGGGGAAACCATACCGCTTGAAGATTCGCGCCCCCTCGTTTATTCACATGGGCGCATTCGACCATATGTCCAGAGGCTATATGATCGCCGATGCGATCACGCTCTTCGGCACCTACGATATTGTGATGGGCGAGTGTGATAGGTAGACGTGAACCGTGAGAAGGTAACCTAGCGCGGCGATTTCGTTTCGCGTTTCGCGAGGAAGTAGACATGGGACTGAAGCCGGCAACCAATCCTGACGTTGAAGCAGTCTCGATCGAGCTATCGATCGACGGGAAATCTGTCGCTGCAAAGGACGGAGTTTCGCTCTACGACGTGATCTCGAGCACAGGCAAGATCATTCCGGCCATGTGCTACCACTACACCTTTGATCCCTTTGGCTCCTGCGGCATGTGTCTGGTCATGCAGGAAGGCAAGAAAGCGCCGGTCCGCTCCTGTACCGCAAAAGCGACAGCCGGCATGATCATCAGAACTGAGGGAGAAGATCTTTTTCTGGCCCGAAAGAAAGCAGTGGAAAAGCATCTCTCGGTCCATCCGCTCGACTGCCCAGTCTGCGACGCCGACGGCCATTGCGAACTGCAAGATATGGCCTTCCAGCATGGGGTTACGAACCTGGCCAACGCGAAACAGAAATTTATTCCGGAAGATACGCGCAGCCCGGTGCTCGATTTTAACATGAACCGCTGCATTGCTTGCGCCGAATGCATTAACGTGTGCAAAGACGTGTTGATGATCGACGCCCTGCAGTTCATGAAGAAGGGCGGATTCAATCAAGTTGTGCCGAAGGGAGACCTCGCTCTCTCCTGCGAGTTTTGCGGGGACTGCCTTGCCGTCTGCCCGGTCGGCGCCATCACGAACAAGTTCTCTAAATATTTGTATAAGCCGTGGCAGATCAAGAAAACCACGACGACCTGTAATTATTGCGGAGACGGCTGCCAGATGTACCTTGAGACCAAGGACGCTGAAGTGGTCCGTGTGACCTCACCTCTATCCTGGAAGAACAAATGGGGGGACCGGGCCGACACAGCCAAGGGGCACGGCGGGCTCTGTGTGCGGGGGCGTTTCGGGTTCGAATACATCGACAGCGCCGCACGGTTGAAACAACCGCTCCTCCGCAAGGGCGGTCAGCTTGTTGAAACCCCCTGGCTCGAAACCATGCACGAGGTAGTGGATCGTTTCTCAGAAATCCGCCGTAAGCACGGACCCGACTCGATTGCCGGCCTGATCACCGCCCGCTGCACTAACGAAGAGCTTTATCTCTTCCAGAAACTCATGCGCGCCGGGTTCCGGACCAACCATCTCGACAGCAGCGCGCGTTACGGGCACCTGAACTTCGTGCATGCCTCCCGGCACGCCTTAGGCATCGGGCGGAGTCCGAACGATTGGGAAGACTTGACGAAAGCCAAGGCGGTCATACTCATTGGCTCCAACATCACGGAGACGAACCCGCTCACGGCCGTGCGCATCAAAGAGGCAATTCGCGTCTATAAAGCTCAAGTAGTGGTCATCGATTCCGCCATCACGAACATCGCCAAGCTCGCATCCCATCCCGTTCTGATCAAACCCGGAACGGAAGGACTCGTGATTGATGGAATCATCAAGGCCACCCTGCAACTGGACTTGATCGACGAGGAAAGCACCAAGAAGCACCCCAAAGCCTTCGAGGCATTAAAGGCCGCCGTCGCACACGTATCGTTGG
>JBBRRM010000134.1:0-7810 GCA_038275915.1 Nitrospirales bacterium | reverse complement strand
TTTCTTCAGACGATTTTTTCTGGGCATCTCCCGTCTGGAGATCGGGATGGTGTTGACGGGCCATCTTTCGATAGGCCTTCTTAAGATCGTCGTCGGACGCGGTTCGTTCCACGCCTAAGGTTTCGTAGTAGTCGCGTTTGGACACGGAAGGTTTCTCTCCAGGTGACAGTGCAGCAAGACCGAGCCTCGTGACTTAACGAAGCTCGGTCTCTCTGACGGTATTCTACCTTACTTTTTTTCTTTGTCTACTTCTTCGAATTCCGCGTCAACGACCTTTTCATCCGTCTTGGTCTCGCCGGCTCCGGTTCCGTCTCCGGCGTCGGCCCCGGGTGCGGCTGATGCCGAAGCCTTCTTATACATTTCCTCAGCCAGCTTGTGGGATGCGGCCGTCAACGTTTGGATGGCGGACTCGATGGCCTCTGGTTCCGTTCCCTCCATCGCTTTCTTCAGCGCGGCCACAGCCTCTTCGATCTTTGTCTTGTCTTCTGCGGCAATCTTGTCGCCATGCTCGCTCAGGTTCTTTTCTGTCTGATAGATCAGGGTGTCGGCCTGATTTTTGGCTTCGGCAGTCTTCCGCCGCTTCTTATCCTCTTCCGTATGGGCCTGCGCATCCTTGACCAGCTTCTCGACTTCGTCCTTGCTCAAGCCGCTGGATGCTGTGATCTTGATGGACTGTTCCTTTTGTGTTGCCAAGTCCTTGGCCGAGACGTGGACGATGCCATTGGCATCGATGTCAAACGTCACTTCCACTTGCGGCATCCCACGGGGTGCAGGAGGAAGGCCGACCAAGTCGAATTGGCCAAGGAGCTTGTTGTCGTTCGCCATCTCGCGTTCGCCTTGGAAGACTCGAATGGTCACAGCCGTTTGATTGTCGGCTGCGGTCGAGAAGACCTGGCTCTTTTTTGTCGGGACAGTGGTGTTTCGTTCGATCAACTTCGTGAAGACACCACCAAGGGTTTCGATGCCCAGTGAGAGCGGCGTCACGTCAAGCAGCAGCACGTCCTTCACGTCGCCTTTTAACACGCCTCCCTGAATGGCGGCGCCGATGGCGACGACTTCGTCGGGGTTCACACCCCGGTGCGGCTCTTTGCCGAAAAATTCCTTGACGGCTTGAATCACTTTCGGCATACGCGTCATGCCGCCGACAAGGACAACTTCGTTGATATCGCGCGCCGTCACGCCGGCATCGGAGAGGGCCTTCTTGCAAGGATCAATCGATCGCTGAATGAGGTCGTCGACTAACTGTTCAAGCTTCGCACGGGTCAGTTTCGTGACCAGATGTTTCGGCCCGCTGGCGTCTGCGGTGACGAAAGGCAGATTGATCTCGGTGTCTTGTGATGAGGAGAGTTCGATCTTGGCGCGTTCCGCCGCCTCTTTCAGACGTTGGAGGGCCATCCGGTCCTTCCGAAGATCGATCCCTTGGTCTTTCTTGAACTCGTCGACCAGCCAGTCCATGACGCGCTGGTCGAAGTCGTCGCCGCCAAGATAGGTGTCGCCATTAGTCGACTTGACCTCGAAGACCCCGTCGCCGATCTCAAGGATCGACACGTCGAAGGTA
This sequence comes from Nitrospirales bacterium, assembly GCA_038275915.1. Classification (GTDB taxonomy): domain Bacteria; phylum Nitrospirota; class Nitrospiria; order Nitrospirales; family Nitrospiraceae; genus Palsa-1315. The sequence goes on along the minus strand of JBBRRM010000134.1, from coordinate 6,252 downwards.
CCGCCACCCAGGTCATAGACGACAATCCGTTCGTCCTTTTTCTTGTCCAGGCCGTAGGCGAGGGACGCAGCCGTCGGTTCGTTGATGATCCGGAGGACGGTCAAGCCGGCGATCTGGCCCGCGTCCTTCGTGGCTTGTCGCTGACTATCGTCGAAGTAGGCCGGGACGGTGATGACCGCTTCGGTGACTTTTTCACCAAGATAGTCCTCCGCTGTCTGCCGCATCTTCTGGAGAATCATGGCGGAGATTTCCGGCGGGCTGTAGCGTTTCCCGCGCAATTCGACATAGGCATCGCCATTGTCGCCCTCGATCACTTTATAGGGGAGCCGCTTGGCGGCGTCTTGCACTTGCTGACTGCGGAATTTGCGGCCCATCAGACGCTTCACAGAGAAAATTGTGTTCTCCGGATTCGTAATCGCTTGCCGCTTTGCAATCTGTCCGACGAGGCGTTCACCCTTGTCTGTAATGGCGACGACAGATGGAGTGGTACGGGCTCCTTCTGCGTTCGCGATGACAATCGGGTCACCGCCGCTCATGACGGAAACGCATGAGTTTGTGGTTCCAAGATCGATGCCGATCACTTTGCCCATGTGCCTACTCCTTCCTACTCGGTCTGTTTTCTTACGATGGTATTATGATGAGCCGCTTATCTTGCCTGTTCCTGGTGTACCGTCCTGTGCCTGTCCGGTCGATACGCTGACCATGGCTGGCCGTAAAATACGGTCGTGCAGGCGGTATCCTCGCTGAAACTCGTCGACTACATGTTGCTCCGGAATTTTCTCGGACGCGACAGAGGTCACCGCCTGATGGGTGGCGGGATCGAACGCCTTGCCGACCGTCTCCACGGGTATGACATGAAATCTCGACAACGCTGCTGTCAATTGCTTGAGCGTGAGATCGACGCCCTGGATGAGGACGTCGGGGCTTCCCCCGTTTTTAGAGGCCTTAACGGCCCGTTCAAGATTATCGACGACCGGCAACAGTTCCTTCAGCAGTTGTTCATTGCCGAATCGGATCTGATCGCGCTGATCCCGCTGAGCCAATCGCTTGTAGTTGTCAAACTCGGCGGCGAGTCGTAGGTACTTGTCGTTGAGTTCTTTTAATTCTTCAGTTTTTCGTTGAAGCTCCGTACCCGGACCTATGTCTTCTGTGCTTGAGGCATCGCCGGGTAAGGGGATATCCAAGTTATCGATTGTATTCGAGTTCTGGTGTTCTTCAGACATGCATGACTCCTCTGTCCGTCACGAGATAGCCATAGGCCCTATAAAGTCAACGGGGCGAGAAAAATTAATTAGTTGTGTGAGGGACGTCGGTCCTCAGACCCACAGAGAGGGAGGTGGGCCACCCTGGGTTCGTCGGTAGAGGTATTCAAGCCCTTCCAACGTCAGGAGCGGGTCAATTTTTTGAATGGAAGCGGTTTCGGCTGCCAGTATGGAACTGAGCCCTCCGGTGCCGATCACGAAGGCTGTGCGTCCGAGTTCCTGTTCCATTCGCCGGACGACGGTATCGACCAATCCAGCGTATCCGAATAAGAGGCCGGCTTGAATACTGCTGGCGGTGTCGGTACCAATCACGGTCTTAGGACGGATCAATTCCACCTTTGCCAGTTTGGCGGCTCGAGCGAACAGCGCCTCCGCCGAAATACCGAGGCCGGGAGCGATGACGCCTCCGAGGTAGTGGCCCTCCGCCGTGATAGCGCAAAAGGTCGTGGCGGTGCCGAAATCGACGACGATGAGATCACAACGATATTTATCATAAGCGGCTGCAGCATTCACCAGCCGGTCGCTACCAATTTCTTTGGGGTTGGCATATCGGAGTACGAGCCCCGTGTCTGTGTCCGACGTGACGAGGATAGGATGTTGGTGGAAGTACTGTTCGAGCATATCTTCGATGGTCCCGGTCAAGGCAGGCACGACGCTGGAGATGATGGCGCCGGAAAGACGTTGAGAGGGAATCTCTGCTGCCGTGAGGAGATTGGCAAAGAGAATGCCGTACTCGTCCGAGGTCTTTTTCACGTCCGTGGCCAATCGCCAATGGGCCGCCAAGTTGCGGTCGTCATAGACGCCCCAGACAATATTGGTGTTGCCGATATCAACGACGAGGAGCATGGGGACTATTGTACGTTTCGCCGGGCAATTTGGCTAATGGGCTGCAGGAAAAAAAGTATTGTGGCCGGCCAAGAGCCTCATGGAGGACGTTTCCACTTTCTTGCTAGATTCTCACGTGTATGATATCGGCCACACGCAAATGAACCACATCCGGCGTTTCCGAGTCGGGCAGCGTCGCATATGGGCGTACCTGCAAGGAACCATCCTGGCCGATTCCCTCGGCGACCCCTACGACCACATCTCCATTGGCCAAGGTCGCTTTCACCCTGTGGCTGATGGTCGAACAGCGTTGGCCGTAAGCCAGTGCGATTCGATTCGTTCCGTGAGTACCCAATTCATCGATGCACTGTTCGAGTTCGAGGAGCAACTGCGCGAGGAGTCTGTTCCGATCGACGACAACTTTCTGTTCCTGCCATAACGACGTGGCTGACTCACGAAGTTCAATGGGCCAATCATCGTGGTTCATATTGACGTTGATGCCGATTCCAATGATTTGGAAAGGACTAGACCGCGGTCCAGTGCCACTCTCACAGAGGATTCCTCCGACCTTTCGTCCCGAGATCAACAGATCGTTGGGCCATTTCACGGAGACAGGGATGGAAGAAACCTGTACGATCGCCTCAGCAGCGGCCAACGCCGAGATCAGCGGCAGCCAAGAAAGCCATTCGGTGAGGCGCTCCGGCGGATGTGTCGTTCTGAGGATCATTGAGCAGTAGAGATTGGCGCCAGCAGGAGAAAACCAGGTTCTAGACAGCCGCCCGCGTCCGGCGGTCTGGCTGTCGGCGATGACGACTGTGCCATGTTCCACTTCTGCTTGTGCGAGCTGCGCGGCGTCCCGGTTCGTTGAAGGGAGGCTGTCGAACAGTTCGATGCGACGTCCGAGCCATACGGTAGACAGGGTGCTGTGGATCGTGTCTCTGGTGAGTGGGGGTGAGGGTTGCACGAAGGTTACCTGGCAGGATGCTGAAAAAGTCCACCAGCGGCGTTCCCGCATCGTTCAGACCCTTCACGGGGACCCAGCCGCCTCACCACTCGGCGGCGCGCACAGACGTGGTGCTCCCTATTCGTCGCGCCGTGCGTCCCAGAGGGTACGCGGCGGCCCTTCACTCGCTGCGGCCTTGCTTGGGACAAGGCACGTCTTGGTGCGCCAGGGCTGGGGGGGTAAGAAGTCTGAACGTTTTGAACATCCTGCATGAGAGTTTTTTCGTTGGCGTACATGTGCAGTCCTTCAACGTCCTCGCGTGCCATCATGAAGTTTCTGCAACCTGCTAGGCGTACGAAGTCGTCGCGATGGTTCGAGCACCAGGCTGAGTGTTGCAGCCGGGGCTGAGTGGGTGAGGGCTCCGATAGAGATGCGGTCCGGGCCGGCGGCCGCCATCTCTCGTACGTTTTTTAGGGTGATTCCCCCGGATACTTCCACAAGTGCTTGTCCCTTGATCAGCCTGACGGCTTGACGGACAGTGGCCGGAGTCATGTTGTCCAGGAGAATGACGTCGGCTTGCCCTGCGAGAGCTTGCCGCACATCTGTCAGCGATTCCACTTCCACGATGACGTTTCCTGTACGAGCGGCATTGGCTTTCGCCTTGCGGCAGGCCATTCTGACGGATGCTGTCGCGCGGTTCAGGAGGGCGAGATGATTGTCCTTGATAAGGATGCCGTCGCTCAACGACCCACGGTGATTCGTTCCTCCGCCAAGCAGGACCGCCCATTTCTGAAGTGCGCGCAGTCCGGGCAGGGTTTTTCTTGTGTCCAGGATCGTCACCGGGTACCCGCGAACCGCATCGCAGAACCGATGCGTCAAGGTGGCAATACCGGAGAGGTGCTGGAGAAAGTTCAGCGCGACTCGTTCAGCCTTCAGAATGGATCGTCCATCGCCGTCGATCTGGAGGAGACAGTCTCCGTTGTGTGCGCGTTCCCCATCCTGGCGATGGACGGACAAGACGAGTGACGCATCCACTGCCTGAAATGTTCGCACGGCGGCAGCGAGACCGGCCACGACCAACGATTGTTGGGCGACGATCCGTGCAAGCGCCGGCACCGGCGAGGGAAAGAGTGCGGTCGTTGTGACGTCGTCGGACGGGAGGTCTTCTTGGAGTGCACGTCGAATGGCGCGTCGTATGTCGGAGATCGGCGGTCTGACCATCGGTTACGTTCCCAGCATCGTGTGCAACTGTTGCTCACTGCTGCTGAGCATGGCTTGATCCCGGCGCAGGCCCGTCAGGCGATCCTGGTGATCGGTAATGACCTCAGACGGAGCCTTGGCGGTAAACTCTTGATTGCGCAGTTTTCCCTCCAGCCGCTCGATTTCCTTGGTCTGCTCGGCTTGCTGTTTGAGGATGCGATCCAGCGCTTTGTTGAGATCGACATTGCCCGCGACTGCAATACCCACGGATAAGCCATCCGTCACCAGCCGGAGGAGATGACTACCGGGCCACTGAGTCGTGGGGGACAGATCGACTGTGCCACGGCCGAGATGGGCGAGATAGGGGCGAAGTCGGTCGAGGTGGGTCAGTCGCTGCGGATCATCGTGTGCGACATAGAACGTGATCTGTTGGCCCGGCGGATAGTTCAAGAGCACGCGAGATGCGCGTAGCAGGCCGATCGTTTGTTCGAGCAGCGTAAAGCGTAAGTCCATCTCTGGTGCGGCCCATGCCACATCCGGTATCGGATAGCGCTGAACCATGATGCTCTCGCCCTCGTGCGGGAGCGTGTGCCAAATTTCTTCGGTGAGGAACGGCATGAAAGGATGCAGCAGGCGCATGGTGGTTTCCAGGGTGTCGACGAGAGTCTGTCTGGTCCCTGATCCTTCCGGGCTCGCCGGGTTTTGGAATGTGGGTTTGATCAGTTCGAGGTACCAGTCACAGTACTCGTGCCAAATGAATTGGTACAGCGCATTCGCCGCGCGATCGAACCGATAGGCCTCCAGCTCGGACGTCACCAACTGTATGGTGTGATTGAGGCGGCTCAAAATCCAGCGGTCGGGGAAGGATCGTTCGGATGGCGGGGTGGCTGCTCGTGGTCCATCCAGGTGCATGAGACTGAAACGAGCTGCGTTCCAGATCTTGTTCGCAAAGTTTCGGTACCCCTCGATTCGTTCCTCCGCGAGTTTGATGTCGCGCCCCGGTGAGGCCATCGAAGCCAGGGTGAACCGGAGCGCGTCGGTGCCGAATTCCTCCATCACGTGCAGTGGATCGATGACGTTGCCTTTCGACTTGCTCATCTTTTGCCCTTCGGCATCCCGTACGAGGGCATGGATGTAGACGTCCCGGAAGGGAACAGCGCCCATGAATTTCAGGCCCATCATGATCATGCGGGCGACCCAGAAAAAGAGGATGTCGAGTCCGGTCACGAGGGTCGAGGTCGGATAGTACGTCTTCAATTCAGGCGTGTGCTCAGGCCATCCGAGCGTGGAAAAGGGCCAGAGGGCGGACGAAAACCAGGTGTCAAGGACGTCAGGCTCTCGGATGAACTGTTGGCCTCCGCACACAGGGCAGGTAGACGGTGCGGTCTTTCCGACAATCGGAATTGCTCCCTGAAGGATCGTGAGTCGGGGCGATACAGCGGCTGACGTCGTTGCCGAAGCTTCCTCAATGATCAAGTTTTTATTGCAGTTCCAGCAATACCAGGCGGGAATCTGATGCCCCCACCAGATTTGGCGGGAGATGCACCAGTCTTTGATCTCCCGCATCCATCCCAGATAGTTGTTGGTCCACGCGTCGGGAGTGATTCGGATACGTCCGTCTTCGACGGCTCGAATCGCAGGCTCGGCCAGGGGCTTGATCTTTACAAACCACTGCGGAGACAGATAGGGTTCGACCACGGTCTTACAGCGATAGCACTTTCCGATTGCCATCTTGTGATCGTCGACTTTAGTCAGCAATCCACGATCTTTCAGTGCCTGTTCGATCTTGGGTCGTGCTTTGGTGACGGAAAGGCTTGCGACCATGTCCATGATGGCTTGCTCGACGCCGGCGGTTGTGAGCGCCTGGGAATCGAGCAGGGCCTGACGATCGAAGATGGAAATTCGCGGCAGCCCATGCCGTTCGCCCGCTTCAAAGTCATTGAAATCGTGCGCCGGCGTGATCTTGACGGCACCGGTGCCGAACTCGCGGTCGACGAGGATCGCATCGCCCACGATCGGAAT
>JBBRRM010000133.1:0-7830 GCA_038275915.1 Nitrospirales bacterium | reverse complement strand
CGACCCCTTGAGGGCGATAGCGTTGTACTGTGGCAACAAGCCTCTTCCGTCCGGTGGCATATTCACTCGGCTTGAGCGCATCGATCCCCGCGCTCGGTCGTTGGATGATGTTCGTCAGGCCGAGACCCCAATCCGGCAGGCGCCAATCGTCTTGGTACGTCAGTGGTTCAGATACGAGCTTCGATTCGAACAAGAGTTTCCAGAAACGGTTCGAGTAACCGGCGAAGTGATGTCCGGTGGCAGCTGAGCGAAGGCCTGGATTGATGCCGACGAAGAGGACCCGGACTCCTGGTCTGATGTGATCGGTGAGTCGGTTACGGGACACAGCCTCTTGTGATTCTTGCACAAGGGCCCTTCTCTTAGGTTCTGCTGAACGGTTCACCTGATTCTTCATTATGACTGCACATTCCTTCGGGGGGCGGAGCCGCGTATTGGGTGCCACCTTGGTCATGACCGGGACTTCCCATCCAGACTTTGAGGCGGTTTAGCAGGCTTCAGCCATTTTGCCACAGAAATACGAAGGTCTCACCCTCCATGGGCAAGCCGGTTAAAATTCATAACCAATGGAATAATCTTATGAGTTGGCGATTCAAAGGATCCGGCACCAAGCTTGCTGAATACTCCCGGCGAGTGCCAATGACGGGCACAATCTTCAAACACTAAAGGAGGTGACATACTATGAAGCGCATCTTGATGGCAATCATGGCGGTTGCGGTGGCAGTGACATTCAGCGCTCCTTCCTTCGCCGGTGAAGAGAAGAAGGACAAGAAGGACGAGAAGAAGGGCGGCCACGTCCTCGTGTACGGTGATGAGAAGAAGAAGGACGAGAAGAAAGACGAGAAGAAGGGCGGCCATGCCGATACGTTCGGCGATGAGAAGAAGGACGAGAAGAAGAAAGACGAGAAGGGCAAGTAATCCCTTTTTCTTTGGCGAGGCTAGCTGGCTTGAGAAGTCTCCCGCCATCTGCGGGAGACTTCTTGGGCGTTCTCCCTACCTACTGCTCTTTCGAAGATAGACCGCTTGCAATCCCACGATCGACTTCGCATCCCTGATCCCTCCGGTCTCAATCATGTTGACGGCTTCCGATAAAGGCATCTCGATCACTTCGAGGACCTCATCACGATCGAGCTGTTGGCGACCCGTGGTCAAGCCAGTTGCTTTGTAGACGTGGATCACTTCGTCGGTGAACCCCGGCGCGGTAAAGATGCTGGAGAGGAGCTCGAGCTTGCCGGCTCGGTATCCGACTTCTTCTTCAAGTTCGCGTGCTGCACAGACTATGGGATCTTCACCAGGATGAAGTTTTCCTGCGGGGATTTCGTAGATGAATCCTCCTGCCGCGTGGCGGAACTGCCGAATCAAAATGACGGTTCCATCGTCTTTCAAAGGCACCACTGCAGCCGCTCCAGGGTGGCGCACGACTTCCAAGTCGACCGTCAGGCCATTGGGCAACGTGACGCGGTCGACATTCAAGTTCACCACGATCCCTGTATAGATGTGTTTGGTTTGCATAGGCTAGGTCTTGCGCTTCTTATAGAACGGCGGCTTGACGATGTGTGCGAGGACGTGTTTGCTGCGAATTTCGATCAGGATGGAAGTGCCTGGCTCGCCATAACGCGCAGGCAGATAGCCCAACCCGATGCCCTTTTGCAGGAGCGGTGAAAGATTGCCGCTGGTCACGTCACCAATAGGCAGTGAGGTCTCGGGGTCGAGGACTCTGAATCCGTGGCGAGGCACTGCTTTCTCAACGAGTTCGAAGGCCACGAACCGTCGCGTGACCCCGGTCTGTTTCTGTGCCAGGAGCGCTTGGCTGCCGACAAACTGGCCCTTCTGAAAGCTGACGGTCCAGTCCGCATTGGCTTCAAGTGGCGTCGTCTTCTCGTCCATGTCATTTCCGTAGAGTAGATAGCCCATTTCCAACCGGAGGAGATCCCTCGCGCCGAGTCCCGCCGGCTTCAGTCCCCACGTCCGTCCCTTATCAACGAGCAGGTCCCAGAGACGGCCGACTTTATCTGCATCGATATAAATCTCATACCCCAGTTCGCCGGTATAGCCGGTTCGCGCCAGCAAACAGGAAAGGCCGCCGATCATGCCGTCACACGTGTGGTGGAGCTTGAGTCCTTCGAGAGCCGTTCCGCCCAGGCTGATGAGCAGGTCGCGAGATTTGGGACCTTGAACGGCCACCTGAGCCAATTCGACCGAACGATCTTCGAGACGAACCGTCTTGTCGTGGGGAAGCTGGGACTGTAGCCACGACAGAATTTTCTCGCGGTTCGAGGCGTTGACACATAGCAAATACTCCTCCGACGTGAGCCGATAGAGAAAAATATCGTCTTTGATGCCGCCGTTTTCGTTACAGACCATGGAATACTGAGCTTGAGCGACGGCAAGTTTGCCGACATCGTTGGTGGTCATTCGTTGGAGAAACGAGACAGCACCCGATCCGGCGACTCGCACTCGCCCCATATGGCTCACATCGAAGAGTCCGATATGGGCCCGGACGGTATGGTATTCGTCTACGACACCACTATATTGGATGGGCATCTCCCATCCGGCGAAATCCACGAGTTTGGCGCCACAGGCTTGATGGTGCGTGATGAGCGGAGTGCGTTGCATGACGGGGCTCAGACGCCGAGGAGTTCGACGTCGAAAATCAACGTAGCGTGTGGGGGAATTACGCCGCCCGCCCCTTGTGCGCCATAACCGAGCTTGGAAGGAATGGTCAGCTTTCTCTTCCCGCCCACTTTCATACCCTTGACGCCCTCGTCCCATCCTTTGATGACTCGTCCGGCGCCCAGAGGGAAGGAGAAAGGCTGACCCCGGTCCACGGAACTATCGAATTTGTTTCCGTTTTCAAGCCAGCCTGTGTAATGCACGGTCACAGTCTGTCCAACCTCTGCCGTCGCTCCGGTTCCGATCATGAGATCGACAAACTGCAGTCCCGATGACGTCGTCACTTCGTTCCCTCCGGCACCTGCTTCCTGAAACGGCATGTCTGCTCCTTTCCTGATGGTCGGTCACCTAACCACGATACTGGACGATAACCTTGTTGAGAATGGCCTCGCACGGATCTCCCGCCCTCCTCGGGACCGGCGATCTGTTTCGAGACTTTCATGAACGTGCGGTTTTCACTGACTTTCCTTGTTCGAGTCAGGCTGGGAGAAAATGACTACACTCGCCGTATAGCCGTGTAAAAAGTTCCGCCCTCCGACCGGACCAATTTCGCCTTGAGCGAAGAATCCTGCTGTCGGGATGGGGCCAAGCCGCTCTTGCACGACTCCGATATCATGATGGGGGTGGCCGAAGAGTCCCTCTCCACGCCCGCAACAGCTAAACAGGAGGGCTCCGAGTGGAGGACTCTGGTGTTTCGTTCGGTCCGCAGCCAGGAGAAAATGCAAGTCGTCGCTTGCTGACTTCGCGTCGCGGAGGTGGAACTGCACAGTCTGGCCTTCTTGAACGACATCTCCAATCGCCACGGCTCCGGCCTGTTGATCTGCGCCGATGAGGTTTCGAACGAGAAAGTCTCCCCGTTCGAAATGACTCCGGTGCTCATCGATCACGATTCCCAGATGTAGTGCACGATGAGCGTTTCGGCGATGGGCTCCTCCCAGGGATTCAAAGACGTCCTGGAGCCGTTTCAAGGCCGAGACCCCGCCGAGTTCATAGATGAGATTTTGCTCCGCTCTGGTCACGACAAACCGCTCGCCGACCGGACGACAGCCTTGCGAAGTCACGGTTCGCACGGCGATCGGTCCGGTGAGTTGCACCCCCACGACGCCCCCGTCGAAAACCTCATCGTTGAGGAGTAGTCGATTCTCTCCAGAGTCCTGGCCTCCCCCGGCGAGGCCCCCGACAGCTTTGCCGTGAGGGTACCGGTCGGTCATGAGAGACAAGACTTCCTGCATCGGTGTCGAAAATGGATCGGCGAGGAGGAGAAAGGTCGAGTCCTCAGGTCCAGGCTCCGGCCACCCCGGCATGCGGATTTGATCCTGCAACTGAGACACGGAGAGCCGAAGCGGAGTCAGTCCGACATCAGGAAGGCGTGCGACCCAGACGGTCAGGGCTGCAGCGGTTTCAATTTCTTCGGAGCTGGCGATGACGCCTTCACCGGAGCAGCCTGTACAGATCTTCGCCCGCAGTTCCTCCTGCAGCATGGTTGCGATCATGGAGGCTTTGCCTGCATGGTGAGCGGAGAAAAAAATAAAGGCCAGATCGATGGGCGCCGTGCCGATTTGCATTCGGATGGCGTCCGCGAGGTCGCGCGCGGCGGCTTCCGTATCGGTCTTGCGCGAGAGTGCGGTGGCGAATTGAAGAGTGGCCGGAATTGGGGTGCCTGTGGAAAGAGTCATCATGGTATGAACGCTTCGCCTGTCAAGGATGTTAGCAGGATGCTAAAAAAGTCCAGCCTATTAGACCCCGGGGTCCATCCGTTCCGGGCGGTCCTTGGCCAGCTTGTTATAGAAGCGCCACATGTAGGAATGGAAGTCGTCGAGTTGCGCCAGGAGATAGTGTAATTCTGTGGGATCCTCTGTCTCCAATGCGCGAACCATGCGGGTTTTTAAAAACTCGGCGAATGCATCAGTTTTCCCCAGCGCGGTCAAGAGATTCAAGCCACCGCCGAGTTGGTACTCGTTCATGCACATCCTCCAGACGCAAGGGAGTCGCGAGAGGATAGCGAGGCAAGAGAGGGAAATGCAAGCGAGAGAATCCTCTGCCTTCACGGCCGACGGATTCTCTGCGGTTACTTAACGGAGTAATCGAGGATGGCACGCAGTTTGGTTAGGGAGATCGCCTCGACTCGATGGTGATCTCGTCCCACGACGGTGCTGGCCATCGTCAGTGCATTGACGATCGCCTCCTCAGTGGCTTCAACTGTTGCAGTAATCAGCGGGTTCATATGGGTATCGGCCAAATGGGTCAAGGAGTAGGTTCGGTCTTTCGGATAATGCGGAATGACATTCGCGGTCGAAAAGGCCAGCATGAAGTCGCCGCTACCATGTCGTGCCGTGGATCCCGTTCGTGCGAGCCCCAGAGCGGCGCGCTTTGCCAGCCGTGTAAGTTGGCGGCCATCAAGCGGAGCATCGGTGGCGACGATGACGATGATCGAGCCTTCACTGTTTCCCGGTGCTGGAGTCTCGCCTGTTTGACTCATCCGCGTCTTCGCCGCGGTCTCGTACAGCCGACCTACCGGCACTCCGCTCACGACGAGCTCAGGCCGTCGGCCATGGTTGGCGTTGACGAGCACGCCGATCGTGTAACTGCCTTCGGCCTCTGTTAATCGCCGTGAGGATGTTCCGATGCCACCTTTGAATCCATAGGACACCATTCCTGTTCCAGCCCCGACCGTTCCTTCCTGCACGACGCCGGAAGAGGCACCGTTGAGCGCCTGCACCACGTCCGCCTCGGAGACATGCCGCCCTTGAATGTCGTTCAGCCACCCATCGTCGCATTCGGCGACCACGGGGGTCAGGGTGTCGTCGGTAATGCCGATTTGCGGATAGCGCGCGATCATCCAGTTCATGACGCCGTTGGCCACTCGCGGCACATTCAACGTATTTGTGAGGGCGATCGGATATTCGAGGAAGCCGGATTCACTGATCCAGGCAAGCCCGGTCATTTCGCCTGTCCCATTGAGGACGAAGGACCCGGCAGGCACTTTCTTGTGCCACACGTCGTCGCGGGGGATGACAACTGTCACGCCGGTTCGTACCGGACCGACACCCGGCCTGAGCGGCCCGTCGCCAGAGATGCGAGTCATCTGGCCCACGGAGACGCCAGCCACGTCGGTGATCGCATTGAGGGGTCCTGGGCTATACGAACCGACGACGATGCCAAGAGCACGAGCCCGCAATCGTAATTCTTCAGGCTGATCTGCTTGAGCAGGAAACGACATGGCCAAACAGATCCCAATAGCCAGGGTCAGCAGGGGGATTGTCAGTCGGGCGAGACCATTAGACCTCACGTCTCGATGCGACGTGGAGGACATGTCAAGTATGGAATGTTCCGCCTGAACGGGAGCGGACAGCGCGAGCATCTGCTTTTCTTTGCCATGGACGAGGAATATCTGACCTTGATTGACAGATCGTGCTGCGTCGTGAAAGGAGCGGTTCATAATGGGGTCACTCCATGCTGTCGTCCGATCAGCTCCCAGGCCTCCTGGGCCGTTTCGGCATAGTGAAATAAGCGCAGCTCCTCCTCTCCGATCAATCCCTCCTCGACGAGCAATTGCCAGTTGACCAGATGTTCCCAAAAAGCCCGTCCCACAAGGACAATGACCACACTTTGGGCTTTGCCGGTTTGAACCAGCGTGAGCGTTTCAAACAGTTCATCGAGAGTGCCGAATCCTCCGGGAAATGCGACCAGCGCCTTGGCTCTGATCAAGAAATGCATTTTGCGGATAGCAAAATAGCGAAATTGGAAGCTAAGTTCAGGCGTAATGTAGGAATTAGGAGCCTGTTCATGGGGCAAGGTGATATTGAGGCCGATGGATTTGGCCTTCACATCGGCGGCGCCGCGATTCGCGGCTTCCATGATGCCAGGACCGCCTCCGGTGATCACGACGTAGTCGCATCGCCCATCGGTTTGGCAAGTAGAGGAGACGATGCGGCTGAATTCACGTGCCATGTCATAGTATTTCGAAAGGTCAAGTTGCCGTCTGGCGATGGCTGTTTGTTGCGCGCACCGGGGATCCCGTGGAGAACGAGCGGCCTCCTCCTCTCTCAGTCGAAGGGTTTCTCGAGCAGCACTCGGTTCCTGCAGTCTCGCGCTGCCGAATACCACAATCGTCGATCGGATGCCTTGTTCGCGCTGGATCAATTCGGGCTTGAGAAGTTCGAGGCCGACCCGTACGGAGCGGAGTTCTTCGCGCTGTAGGAACGCTATGTCATGATCGGCAGGAATATAGGAGGAGGATTCTGTGTTGATGGAGTTTGGATCGGAGGGATGAATCATGGGGCGATTATAGCGGGCCTAGAGGTGTCCGGCAATTTTCGATGGGAGCGTCATTCTAGAATGGCCAGAACCATATGACGGGATCTTCGGTAGTCCTTCTGGAAAATCCAAAGGCGCGCACGGTCCATTGAGGATCGAATACGACCTGGAACTGCTCGGGGGTAATCCCGGTTTTGTTCAGGGTCATTGTCGGAGCATAGGGCAAGAATAGCCGCGCCAGCGCCCCAAAATCCAGGCCTGAAGATTTGGTATCGCTCCAGTAATAGAGCGCCACCACCCCGAATTCAGATTCGCTGACCTCATCAGGGGCTCCAATGTGATCGGCCAGTTCGCGTATCGTCGTCTCGCCGACACGAATAAAATTGACCTGTTCCAAGGTCACGACTTCGTTGTAGACCACCCGGCGTACGGTACAGCCGGCACAGAGGAGGACGATGCAACAGGCGCCAACGACCAATTTGACGGAGAGGAGGTGCGTCGCCACGTTAGTCACCGAAGGGCCATAACCGGAATTCTGTGCGACCGGTGCGTTTGCCGTAGACTACCTCTTCCGCGATCCCGCTTTTATTGAAAAACACATAGAGATTATCGCTTTTAATATCCATGCGGATGAAATTCAACAATACGAGCAATAGGGCAGGCGATTTCCCGTCATAATAATAGTAGTGAAATATGTCGAGATCGTTGCCTCTGATAATTCGATCCGGGGCACCGATTGAGGAGACGACTTCTGCCATGGTCGTCGTGCCTTTCTTGATGCCTGAGATGGCTTCTTCTTGAAGCGGTTCGCCGATCGTCCCTCTGGTCACGACACAGCCTTGAAGAAGAGTGATAAGCAACACGAGTAGCAGGGATCGACGAAACATCATGGAATCTCCTATG
>JBBRRM010000132.1:0-7844 GCA_038275915.1 Nitrospirales bacterium | reverse complement strand
ACGGCCCGGCGGCGTTTCGTATCATACTTGGTCGTGAGCCATATCCGCCCCTTCTGGTGCATCGCCTGAATCGCGTTGTCCAACAGGTTGACCATCACCCGCTTGAGCTGCTCCCGGTCGAAATTGAGCGACGGGAGATCTTCATCCAACTCCACGATCAATTCCACATCCTTATGGGCCCCTCGATAGAGCGTCGTGACTTCGTTGATCACGTCGTGGAGCGACTGATGCGCCATCTGCGGAGTCGGCAGGCGGGCAAACTTCGAAAATTCATCGACCATATGCTTGAGGCTCGTGACTTCATTGACGATCACGTTCGTCGACTCATCGAAGATCGCATCGAAATCCGGCGACTTCTCGAAGTACTTCTTCCGCAAACGCTGCGCGGACAATTGGATGGGAGTCAAGGGGTTCTTAATCTCGTGAGCCACCCGTCGTGCCACCTCCTGCCAAGCCGCAACCTTTTGGGCCTTGATCAACTCTGTAAGGTCTTCGAACACCAGCACAATACCGAGATCCCTGTTCGCTTCGTCCTTCATGCGCGACCCGTGAAGCCCGATGGTCAAGAATCTGCCGTCGATCTCCATCGGGCCCTCGAGGGCCACCGTATCGCGCTGATCGGCCAGCATCCGATCGTAGACGGTTTGGAACAGATCCAGGCCGAATTCCTTGAACACCTCGCCGGCCGGCCTGCCACGGAATCGATCCACTGCAAGCCCGAGAATTCGTTCACCGGACAGATTGAAGTTCGTAATCAGACCATTCTTATCGATAGAGAGCAAGCCCGCGGCAATGGTTTCGACTACCGTCTCGATGTAGGCACGGCGGCGATCGAGCTCAAGATTGCTGTGGCGCAACGAGATATTGGCCTCTTCGATCTTGGACTTACTCCCCTGCAGGTCCGCGGTCATCCGGTTGAATGAATCGATCAAGGTTCCGATTTCGTCGGTCGCCTTGGCGTCGATCCGGACGGAAAGATCCCCTTGGGCAATAGCTTCCGTCGCCTCAGCCAGCCGTTGGATTGGCACTGTAATACTCCGCGCAACATAAAACCCAAACCAGGTCGCCCCGAACAGAATGAGCACCGTGATGACGGCGACAAAGAGATAGGCTCCGGCCTTGATGGGGTTCTTCATGGCCTTCGTCTGTTTGTATTCGTTGTACTGATGGCCAATCCCTTCCATTTTCGCCAGCAACGATTCAGGCACGTAGGCTTCTACCACCACCACGCCCCCGATCTCGCCGCCACGCCCGCTGGCCGCAATAGGGGCAGCTGCCCGCACCAGGCGTCCGGTTTGGGCCTCCTGCACCGCGTTCACTTCCTGCTTCCCGTTGATCACTTGAAGGACCAGCTGTCCGATCGGCAAATCAAGCACCGATGAGGGCACATCGAGATCCAACGCCTTCGTGAGCGTTTCCATTTTGCCTGAAAAGACTTCAATACCTGCGACGCCGAACTCCGCTCGCTTGCGGGCCATCGCGGCGACCAGCAGATCGCGTTGCTCGGCCAGGAGCATATCTTCACGATAGATTTCATGGCTGATGGCTCTAGCACTGTTCACCGCCAGGGTAATGTGGCCGGCGTGCTGCATCCGTGCCACGTCGTACGAATCCCGCATCACCTGTTCAATCTGATCGCTGAACCAGACATCGACGGCCTTATTCACCAGCCCACTCGCCACCAACGCAAGGAGCAGCGTCGGAATGAGCGAGAAACCGATGAAGGCCGCTACCAACTTTGTTCGAAACCCCGACCCGAATAGCCGGTGGCGCCGCTCGAAGTAGGCCTTGATGAGATTGCGGGAGAGCAGCAGAAGCAGGACAACAAAGCCGATCAGATCGAGGTTGAGTAGGAGGAGCACAAATGCATAGCTCGTCGTCGGCAGAAAGGAATCCGTTTCCTCGCCACCGGGAGCCACCACCTGGGAATAGTAAAAGGTCAGCGCGAGACAGGGGAGCAGCAGAATGAGGACGATCCAGACCGGCCGCAAATGCACCTTCCGGCGTTCCGGCTCCGGAGTAGGCCCGGATGATCGTGATGACCGGTTGGCGCCGGTAAGAGGCGGCGCTTGTCCGGTCACGGAACCACTGTCCAACTGTGTCCCGGAAGGAGAGCCCGTGTCCTTCTTAATGTCATTCACATCCGGCATCCCCGATGGTCGGCGCTCCGATGTAGAAAGAATACTCACTATGACCGAATCAGGGGATATCTCACCACGTCGCGTGAGCCAGGGTGACCGAGAGACACGTCTGTGGTCGACAGGCGCAGGGGGTACTACTATTTGGCAGCCAAACTCACGTACTTCATCCGAAGGGCGTAGAGCATATCCCGCAGCACCGCTTGTTCTTCCGTCGTGAGATTGCCTTTGGTCTTGTCTTCCAAGACCGAGAGCAGATCGATAATGTCTTTGGCTTGCGGTAGATTTGCCGGTACCGGAGGCTGTTGGGGATCCAGCTGCTCCCCCATCAACATCAGCGAGGAGCTGCCCAGAGAAATGACGAAGGATGAAAAGCTGACGGGAACTCCCGAGCCTTGGGGCGGCTCGGACGGTGCATCCTGGTGAGGCGTTGTCCCCGAGGCGGCATCTGCAGTCGCAGATGGACGGTCAGGTCCACTCCCGCCCCGTCGATCTCGAACGACAAATCCTTCTTCGTGTTCTGCGGCCACAGGCCTTTCCCCCGCTCCAAATGCAGCGACGGTACCCTACCATAGGCCCTGAAGAGGCGCAAGCCGCACGGGGCCGATTGAAGCCGGTCGAGAACCGGGTATAATACGCGCCCACTCAGAGGCGCGAGAAGGAGGGCGATGTCTGAACGATTTCATAAATTGGTCGAGTTGATGGCCGCGTTGCGCGCGCCGAACGGATGCCCCTGGGACCGTAAGCAAACGCATGAGTCGTTGAAACCCTATCTTCTTGAAGAAACCTATGAAGTCTTAGAAATTCTCGACCGACAGGACCGCACCAAACTCCCCGAAGAACTGGGCGATGTGCTGCTACAAGTGCTGTTTCATAGCCAGATCGCTTCAGAGGCTGGCCGCTTTACCATCGAGGACGTGCTTGAACAACTGGCCGACAAACTGATTCGACGGCACCCTCACGTATTTGAAAATGGAGCCGCAGACGCGACCCCGACGAATGCCGACCAAGTGGTGGCGCGATGGGAAGATATCAAGCGGACGGAACGGCAAGCTTCCGGCCGGCCCGACTCGGTGCTCGACGGGGTTCCGCAGACACTGCCGGCTCTCCTGAGGGCCTACCAGATTCAAGCACGCGCCTCACGCGTCGGCTTCGATTGGACCCACGACGCGACAGGCTTTGATCAGGTCCTCGGCAAAATCGAAGAAGAAATCCAGGAACTTCGAGTCGCGATCCGGGCCTCCGGGTCGAACCAGGCAAAACCCGACACTGCGGCCTCGACAGCCCGGCAAGCGCAGATCGTCGCGGAGTTCGGCGACGTGGTATTTTCACTCGTCAATCTCGCACGATTCATCAAAGTGAACCCGGAGGACGCTCTGCGCCAAGCCGCGAACCGATTCGTTGAGCGGTTTCAATTCATCGAGGCTCAGGCGAGCGCCTCAGGCCGTACGGTTGGAGATCTTTCGTTTGCAGAAATGAATAGCCTGTGGGACGAAGCCAAGCGACAGAGTCCTCTCACCCTCACCGAGGAACACCGTCATGAGTGATGAGCCACATCCCTACGAAGAAGGCAAGCGTGCAGGAGTCCACCCCCTCATCGTCATCTTCGGCATTTTGTTCGGGCTCTGGCTCTTCGTGGCCCTCATCGTGCCCAGCTCAAAGAACAAACAAGTCGCCGGGACGGAAGGGCCAACCGGACCGACGATCGAGGATCCCGAAGCGGCGCCTGTCCTCTTCAAAGTCCATATAACCGTCCCGGACATGAATGCCATCAGCCTCATCGTCCCCCAACAAGCGACTGACAGCCAGGTTGTCGGACTGTTGAAGCGGTTTAAGAAAGAGCGGCTCGCCGGCACCTTAACCGATCTCCTACCGGCCACAACGGCAGGGCACAAACTGGGGGACCATGCCGTCGCCGACATCTATATCGCGTCCGATCCCCAATACGCGCAAGCCGACGTGATCCGCACCCTCACCCGCGGTGCGCATGCCCCCGGCAACCTCTATCCCCAAGCCGTCCCCTTTGAAGTAGCGATGGAAGCCATCCGCGGGCACTATCGTATCGACCTCAACAATACGGGCAATCCCGACAGTGCTTCCCTTGGTTTTTCCGACGAATCGGGTGTGCACTCGAAGCAGTATCGAAAAGTGTTCTAGGAGGGTACTGAATAATTATGTGTGTATGCCAGAATACCGATAGTTCGTCGTGTGACACTACGGAAGGATATTCCCGCAGGAGGCTCAAAAAGGCCGTCCAGCAAGGCCGCAGCCGATGAATGCACCGGAGGCGTAGCCTCTGGGCTACGTTGAGGATGCTTTCGAGGCGAGAACGCCGCTGGCGGACTTTTTCAGCCTCCTGCTAAGCCTGCCGCAGAAGCTACGGTCCGACTACAGTCCAACCCGCGTTTTGATTTCTGCCCGCAATGTTTCCTGGTGCTCGACCGCCCAGGCATCCAGTCGTGCGAACAAATGAGCCAGGGGCCCAGTGAAGGGAGCCACGAGAGTATCGCGACGCTCGGCTAACATGCCATCGGTATCGGCAATGCGAATCTTTTCGTCCGCGATCTTCCGCGACAAGAACTTCGAAATCATGAGTTGCTGCCCTGGCGTCCCCGCCACAGCCCCGAAGATCTTGCTACGGAGCACATCCAACTCCTCTGGAATCGCGACTTTGACGCGCACGGCTTGAGCAGTCAGCCAGGACGGCCGGTGGATTGAATAGTCGTACGAAAATACCTGCTCGCGAGGTTCGCGGAATGGTCCAGTCACATTGGCAATCTGTATCCGGGCATCCATCGTTTATCCCTCATTTCTCCTTACGATCGTTCTCCAGACAGATAGCGCACGACCCGTTCGGCCGCAACGGCCCCGTCACGGATGCAGTCAGGAATCCCGACGCCTCGATAACCGGCCCCCGTGAGGATCAGTCCCCCGTAGCGACTGAGTGCCCCCTCAATCTGGTTCAGCCGCTCAAGATGGCCCAGCGTATACTGCGGCATGGCATTCATCCAGCGATTCACTTCCACAAACCCCGGTTCTGCCGTCACCCCGCATATCGTGGCCAATTCCGTTCTGACCCGAGCCACCAATGCCTGATCGTCCAACCGGAGAATCGCTTCTCGTCCAACCCCGCCGACATAACAACGGACTAGCAGTTGATCCGGCGGAGCACGGTGTGGCCACTTGAGCGAGGTCCAAGTTGCGGCAATGAGGTCTCGTCCTTCTGCGCGCGGGACGACAAAACCAAATCCTTCAACCGCGCCAGACACCGCACGCGGATAGGCCATCGCGATCGTTGCCGTAGAGGCATACGGAATCATCTCCAGCAACCCGCCTGCAATCGGCGTGAGCGGACGAACCAGCTCCGCCGATACATAGGCCGGAGTCGCCAGCACCAGACTGTCTACCGATAAGGCCGAGCCGTCATTGAGGATGACATCATACATCCAACGAGCCGGCTGATGGGATCGCACACGCAGTGCGTCAACGGCACAACCTCCCCTGAGCGCAACGCCTTGGTCCGTCAATCGGTGGACGAGGGCGGCGACCAGATCCGACAATCCATTCTTCAGGCTGACGAACATCGTGCGCTTCCGGCCGGAGGGCATGGATGAATCGACCTTTCGGGCCGTCATCATCCCGCGGATCACGCTTCCATACTGCTGCTCCAGCTCAACAAATCGCGGGAAAGTCGCCTGCACACTCATCTGCTCCGCATCTCCTGCATAGATACCGGCCATCAACGGCTCAAGCATCCGCTCGAACGCCTGCCGACCCACACGCCGCCTGAAGAACTCCGCCAGCGACTCGTCTCCCGGCGACCGCTTCGTGGGCACGACCAGATCCAGCCCCATCCGCGCCAGCCCTGTCCAACTCAACAGGCCGCTCCGGAGGAAGGGCCCTAACTGACTGGGGACAATGACGACCAATCCTTCGGGAAGTTCATGCAGACGGCCACGCGAGAAGACACAGGCCCTTTTGCTGGTCTCGTTGGTGTTAATGAGTTGATCGGCCAGCCCCAATTTGTCACAGAGGTCGAGACCGGCCGGTTTCTGAGACAGAAAGGAATCGGGTCCTGCTTCTGTTACGAGATCGCCTACCCGGTGGGTGACGATCTTGCCTCCCCAGACGGAAGCGGCATCGACCACCGTACAGCGGATTGGGATACCGGCCGCCGCCGCTCGTTCATGAAGGGCATAGGCAGTCGACAGACCTGAGATCCCTCCGCCAATGACGGCGACGGTGCGGAGGGTGCTCACGATGTATGACAGAGTGACGTTTCGTGTGCCGTGAGCACAGAGACCAGGGTGTCGATGAGAGCGGGCGAGTCGTTCAGCATCGCGATTCGTTCGAGGTGGAGACCTCGACTACGTGCGAACTGTTTCAATTCGATGTCGATATCGTAGAGCGTTTCCACATGGTCGCAGAGAAAGCCGATCGGAGCGACTAGCACGTGCCGGTGTCCGTCGCGCGCCAGCTCTTCCACCACCGACTCCACAGTCGGCCCCAACCACTGTTCTTCCGATCGCCCCTGACTTTGGTAGGCAAAACGGGTGGGGCTACTATCAAGTAGCGCCGTCACGGCGTCCGCAGTGCCTTTGACCTCGTCGGGATAGGGATCCTTCGCTGCCAGGATTCGCTCCGGAAGGCTGTGGGCCGTAAAGAGAATCGGCACCGTTGCCCGCACCCCGGGAGGGAACTGCAGCAATGCCTGGCGGATGTTTTCGACAATCGCCGCAATCAGGCCGGGATGCCGATGCCAACTGCCGACATAACTCACCGGACAGGTACTCCCCAACGCAGACCGTGCTTCTTCAACTTTCTTCATATAGGCGCCGGTACTCAGAGATGACTGTTGCGGGGCCAGACAGAGACCGATGATTTGCTCCGGAGCGTCGCCGAGCAACGTGGCATAGGCCTCCTTAATGAACGGATGCCAATGCCGTAATCCGACATAGACCTGATAATGCTCACCGCTGCCGTCATGCAATCGTTGCTCGAGCTTCTTCGCCACATTCTGGGCGATCCCGACTGCCGGGGACTTTCCGCCCGTTGCCCGGTACCGTTCTCGAATCTCTTCGACCAGTTCAGGCGGCGTAGGACGACCACCCCGCACATCGAGGAGGAAGGGTTCCACATTCTCCAGACTATCCGGTCCCCCCATTGCCATGAGGAGAATAGCAGTAGGACGTTGCGATCCTGGCATCGTTCCTCGCCGTTCGTGAAGTGTGAAGCGTCCCGGATTCAGCGAATGTCTCTCGACGAGATACGCTGCGCGATAGACGCTTCATCATGGCGTTGGCTCAGTTTGTGGACCATCTCGATTGTCGCGGCCACATGTTCGACTGGCGTGGTGGGCAAGATCCCGTGGCCCAGATTGAAGATATGGCCCTCACGTCCGCCGGCCCGACGCAGAATATCTGCCACGCGCCGTTCGATTTCATGTAAGGGAGCGAACAAGGTTAATGGATCGAGATTCCCCTGCACCGCCACATCGTGTCCCACAGTCGTCCACGCCTCATCAAGATGGATGCGCCAGTCGATCCCGATCACATCCCCGCCCGCTTCCCGCATCTGGCGAATCATGGCAGAGGTGCCCGTGCCAAAATGAATCATCGGGACGCCTTCTCGCTTCAGCCCCTCAAAAATCAATTGGACATGCGGCAGGACATATTCGACATAATCGCCGACCGAGAGACAGCCCAC
>JBBRRM010000131.1:0-7874 GCA_038275915.1 Nitrospirales bacterium | reverse complement strand
CCGGCCATGGCGCCGTCGAGGCCATAGACCTTGGCAATCCCGTCTCCGACCTGGATGACTGAGCCGGTCTCCTTCACGTCGACCTGCTTGTCGAACCCTTTGATTTTTTCTTTAATAATCGAACTGATTTCTTCTGCCTTGATCTGCATGGCTACTCCTTAGTCAACAGACTCTGCATCGCTTGTAACCGCCCACGGACGGTGCTATCGACCACCGTGCTACCGAGATGGATCTGCATGCCGGCGAGAAGACGGGCATCCGTGTGATAGGTCACGTCAACTTGACGTTTGAGCATCTCGCGCAAGCGAGTGCTGATTCGATCTTGTTCGGCTGGAACCAAGGCCGCAGCGGAAGACACGGTGATCTGCTGGGTACCTTTTGACTCATCCGCAAGTTTCGCAAAAGCTTCGGCAATCTCTGGGAGAAAACCGACGCGATTCTTCTTCACTAACTGTCCGAGAAAAGTTCTTCCGACAGGAGGACAGCCCAGGCGGGAACCGAGTTCTGCGAGGACGGCAATTTTATCTTCAGCGCCAAAGGCCGGCGAGGCCACAACGTGACGAAGCGCGACCGAGTCTTTAATTGCCTGACCCAACCCCGTCAAGGCCGCCCGGGTGGATTCAATGGTGGATGCGTCGAGTAGCTCAAAGAGCGCTTGCGCATAACGTCGCGCCACTGCTGTCTTTATCACTATGCTGATCCGTTCGTTCTTCTTTTAGACAAAGGGAGAAGCCTTCGTGCGCACGCACGAAAAGCGGCGCGCCAAGTTAGCATTGGCAGATGAGGACTGTCAATACGATGACAGGAATCTCGAGAGCGCTATAATGCTTGGATGATTCCGCCGCCGAGCACGTGATCGTCTCGATAGAAGACGGCGGACTGGCCGGGGCTCAACGCACGTTGAGGCTCATGGAAGAGAATGCGGAGTGTCCCCTCTGAAAGAGACTGAACCGTCGCAGGCATGGCGGGTGTGGCATACCGAACCTTCACTTGAACCTCAATTGATCCAATGAGGAGTGAAGGATCGAACAGATTCAGATCCGCGACGTCACATTGACTGCGACGTAATGATTCTTCTGCCCCAAGTACGACGATGTTCGTAGCGGACTGAACCTGTTGAACATAGAGCCTCCGGCCGGCGGCAATGCCGAGACCTCGTCGTTGTCCTGGCGTATAGAAGGCGATTCCCTCATGTTGACCTAAATATTTCCCTTCATCATCCACGAACGCCCCTGGTTTTTTCGCGGCAGGTGCTTCCTTTTCAATGAAGGTTCGGTAATCTCCATGGCTTACGAAGCAGATTTCCTGGCTTTCCTTCAATTCGTCCACAGGGAGGCCCAGGATTTCTGCTTCCTTCCACACGTCCGTCTTCTGCATGCCCCCCACGGGAAAGAGAAGGCGAGCGAGCCATGACTGATGAAGACGATAGAGGAAATAGCTTTGATCTTTTTTGGGATCGGTTGCTCGCTGGAGGGTCGATACTCCTTCGAATTCGCCTATCCGAACATAGTGACCGGTTGCCACAAAATTGATCCCGCGAGCGTCCGCAAGCTCAATGAGACCCCGCAGTTTGACGCGTTCGTTGCACCGGACACAGGGATTGGGGGTGGTGCCTTCGAGGTAGCCGGCAAGAAAGTCGTCGATGACACCCGTGCGAAAAATCTCTCTGGTGTCGACCACTTCATGCGGGATCTTCAATGTCTGCGCGACATACCGGGCAATGCCGACTTTACAGCACCCACGCTCTTCCCATCGCTTGGAGGCTGCGACCGTTTCGTCTTCATGTTCCCAGACTTGAAGCGTGACAGCGTGAACGTCGTAGCCCTGGCGAACCAGAAGCGCTGCGGCGACGGAACTGTCCACTCCTCCGCTCATACCAAGGAGAACTGTAGGGCGAGTCATAAGGACGCTATTCTACCGGGGAGACAGGAAAAGGGCTAGAGGGCTGTTCTCTTCGGCTAATGAGCGGATGCAACAAGGCCGTGAGGCACGTCGACCGCTAAGGTACGTTCGTCGCTCCAATGATGGGCACCCATGTCACACATGCCATGGAAATGCGAGCCTTCTTCGATCGCTATGAGGGGAGTCCTAATATCCCCGACAAGAACACCGGGCTTAAGGATGTGAATCTTTTCGATAGCAGTAATGGTTCCGTTGATCTTGCCGCTGTTCATGAGCACTCCGGCTGACACGATGCCCTTGATCACCGCATGCTCTCCCACGATCAACGTCCCGGTAGTATGAATCTCACCTTCCACGTGACCATCAACCCGAACGGTACCATCGAAACGCACAATGCCCTTGAAGTCCACGCCTTTCCCCAAAAGCGTAAAATTGTCGCTATTCGGTTCGACTTCCTGGCCCCGCTCTTTCATTGACCACATAATTGCCTCCCAAGATTCCCTCACATGCATGCCGATCAACCGTACACTGAATGTGTAGTGTAAATACCTAAATACTAATATGCACCCTAGCCATTTACTCGTTTAACGGCGGGGGAGCTGATCATCATTCCGACAGATTGCAGGAGACGTCCCGATGGAACTCGAGCATGCCGTGAGCCAAAGAGAAAGTGCCCTTGAATTCGACACCCTTTTCCCCCAGGCACTAATATCTCCTGCTCCATCGGCAATAGAGGTGGTCGTAACCTCAGCAGACCCTCGCGTTTCCTTTTTTCCTACTCCCACATGAACGCGCCTTGTCGAGTTTAATGACTTCACTATTTATTCCAGCGCAGTTGCAATGCTGTATGAAAGATTACCGGTCAGAGAAAATGGATCTGCTCACGATTACGTAGAAGCAACAAGTATGCCTCTGCCGCTCATGATTGTTACCAGACGGGAATACGGCGCAGATTAGTTCAGGAGCGTTTCGAGGATTCCGTCGAGTTCAGGAGAAGAAAAGTAATGAATAATAATTTTCCCTCCACGTCTTCCTTTTTGAATCATCACTTTAGTCCCAAGTCGCTTCTGCAATCGAGCTTCTACATCAGACAAAGGCGTTCGCCGTAATTCCTTTGCCCCGCCCTTCTTTGCAAGCGATGAGGATTCTAAAAGTTTTTCCGTTCCTCTCACCGACAAGGCCTTAGAGACCACGAGCCGTGCGACTTTTAGCTGCTCATTCTGTCCAGTAAGTCCGAGAATCACTTTGGCATGGCCCATGGAGAGCTGATTTGTTTCGATCAGTTGCTGAATCTCTGAAGGAAGATTAATGAGACGGGCGACATTGGAAATGGATGAACGCTCACAACCGACTCGTTGCGCAATAATGTCCTGGGTGAGTCCAAATTCGTTCATCATCCGATGGTAGGCTCTGGCCATTTCCATGGGATTGAGGTCTGCTCGTTGGAGATTTTCCACCAGTGCCAGGACGACAGATTCTTCATCACCACAATTGCGAATGACGGCTTGGATGGTTCCCTGCCCTGCTTCTTTCGCCGCACGCCAACGTCGTTCACCAGAGATGAGTTCGTATATTCCGTCGCCCTTCCGACGTACCAAAATTGGCTGCAGCAATCCACTTTGCTTCAATGAGGCTGTGAGCGCGGCCAGTTCTTCCGGAACAAACGATTGCCTCGGCTGATACCGATTCGGCACAATTGCATCAAGGCGCAAGTGTTGAACCTCAGACGTTTCTGGCATCAACGCAGGCTTGGTGGCAGGTAACAGTGCGTCGAGTCCTCTACCGAGCGCTTTTTTCTCCATGACTCACAAACTCCTTAGCTAAAGACAAATAGGCTTGGGCTCCTGCCGATGCGACGTTATAGAGCATGGCCGGACGTCCGTAACTTGGAGCCTCCGCCAACGTGACATTACGAGGGATCATGGTGCTATAGACGACTTCTTTGAAATATTCACGAACTTGATCGACAACTTGACGCGCCAACGTATTCCGCGCATCGAACATTGTCAACAAGATCCCCTCCATCTCGAGCTCCGGGTTAAAGGACTGACGAACTCGATCGATATTTCCAACCAAGCGGCTTAACCCTTCCATCGCATAATATTCACATTGGACCGGCACTAAAATGCTGCGCGCTGCAACCAGGGCATTCACAGTGAGAATGCCCAATGTAGGAGGACAATCTAGAAATATGACGTCGAATAATTGAGTAACATCTCGCAAGAAATGCCGAAGCAGTTTTTCACGTTCCTCAACATTTACCAGCTCGATTTCAGCCCCGCCCAAGTCAGCATTTGCCGGCAATAGTGATAACCCATTCACCTCTGTGACTCGCACAGCGTCCTGAAATTTCACGTAGTTAACCAGACAATTGTATACAGTTGTTTGTAAGGTACGCGGGTCGACCCCTAGTCCGCTTGTGGCATTTCCTTGCGGATCCATATCCACAAGTAAGACACGCTTGCCCAGAAGCGCGACACCAGCAGCGAGGTTCACAGCGGTTGTGGTCTTTCCTACACCACCTTTCTGATTTGCAATCGCTACAATCTTTGCCATTTACAGAACAACGCTCTGCTCTTTCTAATTTATTAGAATGTTCCACGTGGAACATTCGCCTATGTCGTAGATTAGATTATCAAGCAACTTTTTCTATTACTGAGATGACTCTTTTGCCAAACCCTTGTGGGAGAATAAGATTTGTTTCGCTCACGAGCTGAAAGTCTCTCCCAATTTCCTCGGCCTTCAATGGTTCCGCTCGATACAAAACCACTTTTCCTCTGGAGGTCAGCAATGAGGAAATGTGCATTTTTATTTCTTCAAACTTCAATGCTCTCAGGACGATCGCATCAATGCCTTGCTGAAACGACTGCTTGGCATATTGTTCAATGGTGCCGTCAAATGTAGTTATTTTCCGAAGTTTTAATAACCCGATCACTGAATTGAGGAATGAACATTTTTTTTGAATTGGTTCAACCAGAACGACTTCCAAGTCAGATCTTAGGATCTTGAGAGGGATGCCAGGGAAGCCTGCTCCAGATCCCGCATCGAGTAAAACGCTGTTCTGCGAAAAGCCGATAGCAGCTAAGGCAGCGAGCGAATCCACGAAGTGTTTGACGATGATTTCCCTAGGATCGGTGATTGCCGTGAGATTCATCGCCTTATTCCACTCAGTGAGATGAGCCAGATAGTGCATGAACTGCTCGGCATGGCTGTCTTCGACGGTCAGTCCGAGTTCTTTTATCGAACTAATTGTGAATTTGAGCAATTCTGATTCATGTTCCACGTGGAACAATTACGCGAACCAGGAGGTGAGGTCAAGATATTCCGAGACCAACAATTGAAACACTGCTCTAGCTTGCCTAGGAGGAGACTTGTAGAAGGCGGTCCCGTGTGGATTCACCCTTGTGTTTCTCAAGCGCCACGAGGAGAAGAGAAATTGCGGCCGGCGTGATTCCTGAAATTCTTGATGCCTGACCAATAGACGCCGGGCGAACCTTTTTCAGTTTTTCTCGGACCTCGCGTGAAAAGCCAGAAGTCCCGTCATAATCGAAGGCCACCGGAATGGCCTTTGTCTCTAGCTTCTTAAACCGTCCTATCTGCTGCAGCTGTCGCTTAATATACCCGGAATATTTAATCTGTAGCTCTATTTCTTCATATGTTTCAATATCTTGAACAGAATCTAGCTGAAGAGCTTCCAGCAAAGTTTTATAGTTCGCCCCTTGGCGGCGTAAAAGTTGAGCGGCCGTGCAAGGCCCAGAAATATCCCCAATCTCAACCTTTGCGAGGCGTTCACGCACAGCTTCCGTTAGCTTTGGACGAAACTCTTCCAGCCGCACGAGCTCAGATTCGATTGCTTCCTGCTTTACCTGAAACCGCGCATAGACTTCGTCGGAGATCAACCCAATATCCCGACCAGTATCCGTTAATCGAAGATCGGCATTTCCATGACGCAACAACAGGCGGTACTCTGCCCGTGACGTAAACATGCGATAGGGTTCACGTGCGTCTTTTGTAATGAGATCGTCAATTAACACGCCAATATAGGCCTGAGAACGATCCAGCACTAAGGACGACTCGGTTCGAAGTCTGAGGGCTGCATTGATCCCGGCCATCACGCCTTGAGCTGCTGCTTCCTCATATCCTGATGTCCCATTAATCTGTCCCGCATGGTAAAGACCGGCCAGAAGCTTGGTTTCCAGAGTCGGGTGCAATTGCCGTGGGGGGAAGTAATCGTACTCGATCGCATAGCCTGGCTTGAGCATGGTGGCCCGCTCTAACCCTGGAATCGTCTTTAGAATCGCGGCTTGCACATCAACAGGCAGACTGGTGGAGATCCCATTGGGGTAAAACTCACGACAATCCAATCCTTCCGGTTCGATAAATATCTGGTGCCGTTCCTTGTCCGCGAAGCGCACGACTTTATCTTCGATCGACGGACAATACCGCGGTCCAACAGACTCAATGATGCCGCTATAGAGCGGCGACCGGTCGAGATTACGCTGGATCAACTCATGCGTCGCGCGATTCGTGTGGGTCAAGTGACAGGGGAGCTGCCGGTTCATAATCCGATCGGTGCGATACGAAAATGGTGGAGGCGGATCATCGCCCGGCTGCGGCACCATCACGGAAAAATCGATAGTGTCGCCATCCAAACGGGGAGGTGTGCCGGTTTTGAGTCGGCCCACTTCGAACCCCAGGTCACGCATACAATCAGACAGGTGCTCGGCGGACGCCTCTCCGGCTCGGCCCGCAGGAAAATGATTCAAGCCGATGTGGATAAGACCCTTAAGGAATGTTCCTGATGTCAGAATAACGGCCTTCGCCTGAATGTGATCACCGCCATCCGTCACCACGCCTGTAATCGCACCGGCATGCGTCAGCAAGCGATCAACCGTACCCTCGCCGATCGTCAGGCCTGTCTGCAGGCTCAACGTCCGTTGCATTGCATCACGGTACAGCTTCTTGTCGCATTGGACGCGCAGAGCTCTCACCGCCGGACCTTTGCTCGTATTGATAAAGCGGAACTGGATGCCCGCCTGATCAGTGTTCCGCGCCATCTCCCCACCCAGGGCATCGATTTCCTTTACCAGATGTCCCTTGGCAATTCCCCCGATTGCCGGGTTACAGGACATCTGCGCGATTCGATCGTGATCCATTGTGAGCAGCAAGGTTCGTACACCCATGCGTGCCGCAGCTAATGCCGCCTCGCAGCCGGCATGACCTCCACCCACCACAATGACGTCAAATACCTGTTCCACGTTCAGCCTGTTTCTACTTGCCGATGCAGAATTCTGAAAAGATTCGACCGAGAATCTCGTCCGTCGTAATGGCACCAGTAATCTCTCCGAGTGCGTCAGCGGCTGCGCGAAGATCGAGTGAGATAAGCTCGCCCGCCATCCCGCACTGCACGGATTCAAGGGCTTGGCCCAATGATTCATCAGCCCGGCGCAACGCGTCACGATGTCGTATGTTCGTCACGGTGACGCCCTCGGCTGCCTCAAACCCCCCTGACACCAACTGAGCACGAAGGGCGGACTTAACCGTCTCAACTCCCAAACCTGTCTTCGCCGAAATCAAATAGACCGGGTGGCCTACAAGTGCGGTATCCCTCTCCACAGTATCGGTAAGGTCGGCTTTATTTAGCAATACCATATGCTTGCGATCACCCACCGCGCTCAAGAGCTCCCGATCTTCGCTCGTGAGGGTCACACTCCCGTCCACTACTACTAACAAGAGGTCCGCCTCGTCCTGAGCGGCGCGCGTCCGTTTGATTCCTTCCTGCTCGACTATATCTTGCGTCTCCCGCAATCCTGCCGTATCAATCAATCGAATCATGACCCCATTGAGCATGATGGATTCCTCAATTACATCTCTCGTCGTTCCTGGAATCGCCGTCACAATCGCTCGCTCTTCCCTCAGAAAACGGTTCAACAAGCTGGACTTGCCGACATTGGGGCGGCCAAGGATGACAA